>NZ_JAOWRF010000170.1 GCF_025753815.1 Plectonema radiosum NIES-515
GCGAACTATACATCGGTGGTGATGGTCTGGCACGGGAATACCTTAACCGTCCTAATTTGACAAATGAGAAATTTATCCCCAACCCCTTCAATAATAAACCAGGTGAGCGCCTGTATAAGACCGGCGATAAAGCCCGCTACCTAAGTGATGGCAATATCGAGTTTCTAGGTCGGATTGACAATCAGGTGAAGCTTCGCGGCTTCCGTATTGAACCAGGAGAAATTGAGGCGGCGATCGCCCAGCACCCAGCAGTGCGAGAAACTGTGGTCGTGGCGCGAGAAGATGTTCCTGACCGCAAATATCTGGCAGCTTATATTGTTCCTAACCAGTCTTCCGCGATCGCCACCAGCGACTTGCGCGGTTTTCTCAAAGAGAAACTGCCTGATTACATGATACCTGGAGCGTTCGTTATCTTAGATGTCCTACCGCTTACCCCCAACGGCAAGGTAGACCGCCGCGCCCTACCAGCACCAGACTTTCAACCCGAACTGGAACGTTCATTAGTAGCCCCAAGAACTCCTATTGAAGAGATGCTAGCCAGCATTTGGACGGATGTCTTGGGAATTGAACTTGTAGGCGTTCACCACAACTTCTTTGAACTGGGCGGACATTCCTTGCTAGCGACTCAAGTGATTTCTCGGGTGCGCGACACCTTGGCAGTGGAATTACCATTACGTAGCTTGTTTGAATCTCCCACTGTTGCCTCCCTGGCTGAACGTGTTGAGATAGCGATCGCTCCGGGGCAATCTATAAAAGTCTCGCCTCTATTACCGATTTCAAGAGCCGCCGAAATTCCATTATCCTTTGCACAGCAACGCTTGTGGTTCATTGAACAATTACACCCAAATAGTGCATTATACAATATACCATTAGCCTTGCGTCTTAGCGGTCAACTCAACGTAGCTGCTTTAGAATCCAGTCTCAACGAAATTATCCGTCGCCACGAAGCATTGCGGACAAACTTCGCAATAATAGAGGGTAAACCCGTTCAGGTTATCGCTTCTACTCTGAATTTAAAACTGCAAGTAGTGGAATTGCTTCATATCATGCCGTCAAGCGATATTGGAGTCGAGACGCAACGATTAGCCAGTACTGAAGCAATGGAACCTTTTGATCTGGAACACTCGCCTTTAGTGCGAGCAACTTTGCTACAGGAAAGCGAAACAGAACACGTCTTTGTGCTAACAGTACACCACATTATTTTTGACGGGTGGTCAATGGGCGTACTATACTCAGAGTTAGCAACACTCTACTCAGCATTCTGTGCAGGTTCAGATCCAGTTTTACCAGAATTACCCATACAGTACGCTGATTTTTCTGTTTGGCAGCGGCAGTGGTTGACTGGGGAGATACTGTCAACGCAGCTTAACTACTGGAAGCAACAATTAAAGGATGCTCCGGGTTTATTAGAATTACCCACGTCCAGACCGCGACCCGCTGTTCAGACAAATCGAGGGGCGTATCATTCTTTGGCTCTTTCCCAGGAGTTGAGCGTGGCACTTACTCGACTCAGCAAGCGCACGGGAGTCACCTTGTTTATGACGCTATTAGCAGCGTTTCAGACATTGCTTTATCGCTATACAGGGCAAGATGACATCGTAGTGGGCACGCCCATTGCTAACCGCAACCGTAAGGAAATCGAAGGGCTAATTGGCTTTTTTGTCAATACCTTAGTAATGCGTACTGACTTATCTGGCAATCCCAGTTTTAAGCAGCTGTTGAGTCGGGTGCGGGAAGTGGCAATAGGAGCTTACGCTCATCAAGACTTGCCTTTTGAAGAGTTGGTAGAGGCATTGCAACCAGTGCGCTCCTTAAGCCACACACCCCTGTTCCAGGTGATGTTTACGCTCGAAAACTCTCCCATGCCTTCTTTCGATCTGCCTGACTTAACTGTAAGTTCATTGGTAGTAGAAACCACAGCGGCGAAGTTCGATTTGACTCTATCAATGTCGAATACCTCCTCAGGATTGATAGGTTCATGGGAATACAATAGTGACTTGTTTGACAATGACACTATCGCTCGTATGGCAGAACATTTCCAGACCCTGCTATCAGGTATTGTAGCGAATCCAGAACAGCGAGTTTCTGAATTGCCTCTGCTAACGCAGCGAGAGCGACACCAATTATTAGTAGAGTGGAACAACACCACAAAAGAGTATCCCAAAGATAAATGTATCCATAACTTGTTTGAGGAACAGGTTACGCTTACGCCCGATGCCATTGCGGTAGTCTTTGAAGGAGAACAACTGACCTATAAAGAACTTAACCAACGGGCGAACAGGATAGCACATCACCTGCAACGCCTGGGCGTAGGGACTGAAGTGCTAGTGGGGATATGCGTAGAGCGATCGCTAGAGATGGTAGTGGGATTGCTTGGCATCCTCAAAGCAGGTGGAGCGTATGTGCCCCTTGACCCAACTTATCCTTCCGAGCGTTTGGTCTTCATGCTAGAAGACGCATCTGTGCCAGTGCTGCTAACGATGGCGAAGTTAGTAGAGTCGCTTCCTAAACATCAAGCACGAATTGTCTGTCTGGACACAGACTGGGAGGTCATTGCCCAACAAAGCCAGGAGAATCTTAAAACCAGCGTGACACCCGACAAAACGATTTATGTCGTTTACACCTCTGGCTCAACAGGGTTACCTAAAGGAGTTCCTGTTCCTCATCTGGCAGTGAGCCGTTTGGTAATTAACACAAACTACATTAATATAGGGTCAAAAGATGTAATTGCTCAAGTCTCGAACAGTTCTTTCGACGCTGCTACATTCGAGATTTGGGGAGCCTTACTTAACGGGGCGAAGCTCGTTGTGATAGCTAAGGATGTAGCGCTTTCACCCTTGGATTTTGCAGCCGCGATCAAAGAGCAAGGCATTACCGTATTGTTCTTGACGACCGCTTTGTTCAATTTGGTAGCAAGGGAAGTCCCGTGCGCTTTCTCTTCGGTGAAACACCTCCTATTTGGAGGAGAAGCTGTGGATCTGCGGTGGGTCAAAAAAGTGCTGAAGAATGATCCACCTGTACGGTTGCTTCATGTTTATGGACCTACCGAAAGTACAACATTCACCACTTGGTATTTGGTACAAGATGTTCCAGAAGGGGCAAAAACCATTCCCATCGGTCGCCCCATAGCCAACACTCACTGTTTTGTGCTCGACGACCACCTACAACCCGTCCCCATCGGTGTCCCTGGAGAATTGTACATCGGTGGAGATGGTCTGGCACAGGGCTACCTCAACCGTCCGGATTTGACAAATGAAAAATTTATCCCCAACCCCATAAGCAATGAGCCGGGGTCACGTCTGTACAAAACAGGAGACAAAGCACGTTACCTAAGTGACGGCAACATCCAGTTTCTGGGTCGCATTGACAATCAGGTGAAGCTTCGCGGCTTCCGCATCGAACTTGGGGAAATCGAAGCTGTGTTAGCCACTCACCCCCAAGTTCAAGAAACCACAGTCATCGTCCGAGAAGATATTCAAAGCGATAAGCGCCTCGTCGCCTATGTCGTTCCTAAGACCGAGACGGAACCAAACGCAGCACTACCCACACTCAGTGAGTTGCGCTCCTTCCTCAAAAGTAAGCTGCCCGACTACATGGTGCCAAATGCCTTTGTAATATTAAAGGCAATGCCCCTGACTCCCAATGGTAAAATAGACCGCCACAACCTACCAGTCCCTGACCACACGACTAGACCTGATGCAGCTTATGTAATGCCACAAACCAAGGTCGAACAAATCGTAGCTGCCGTTTGGCAAGAGATGCTTCAGGTAGAGAAAGTGGGGATTTATGACAATTTCTTCGAGTTGGGAGGTCATTCATTGCTCGTGGTTCAGGTTCACCACAAATTGCAAGAAATCTTGGGAGTGAAGTTGTCAGTAGTTGAAATGTTTCAACACCCAACTATACATTCTTTGAGCCAACATTTAAGTATACAAGATGCTTCAAAACAAAGCAATGGTCATGGGTTAAATGGTAGCGATAGCGAAGCGCTGCTGCGAAGCGCAGATCGCCAAGCTTCAATGCAGCAACAAAGGCAACTTAGGCAGCATCATCAGTCTGATATAGCCATTATTGCTATGTCCGGTCAGTTTCCAAAAGCCCAAGATATAGATTCCTTATGGAATAACCTATGCAACGGGATAGAATCTATATCATTTTTTTCGGAACAAGAAATGGTCGCCGAAGGTGTTAACATAAAGTGGCTAAATAACCCTAAACATGTAAGAGCCAGCGGTGTATTGTCAGACATAGAGCTATTTGATGCTTATTTTTTTGGTTATAGTCCCAAAGAAGCTGAATTGATAGATCCACAACAACGCTTATTTTTAGAATGTGCTTGGTCAGCCATAGAAAAAGCAGGTTATGACCCAGAAAATTACAAGGGATTGATCGGGGTTTACGCAGGGTGTGGCGGGAATGATTATTTACTAAAAAATCTTTATCCCAACCGCGAAATTTTAGAGTTGAACGACTTTGACGACTTGAGTTTTGGCAATGCTCCAGATCATCTGGCGACTCGGGTTTCTTACAAACTCAACCTCCGAGGACCTGCACTTAACATACAAACGGCTTGTTCTACTTCATTGGTCGCCGTACACTTAGGGTGTCAAAGTTTGCTGAATGGCGAATGCGATATGGCGATCGCAGGTGGCGTTTCCATCCATCTTCCGCAAAAGACAGGCTATTTGTATCAAGAAGGCTTAATTTTGTCTCCCGATGGACACTGTCGAGCTTTTGATGCCAAAGCAAAGGGAACTGTAGGCGGTAACGGTGTGGGAATTGTCGTTCTCAAGCGCCTAGCAGATGCGATCGCTGATGGAGACTGCATCCATGCAGTGATTAAAGGCTCATCCATCAATAACGACGGTTCGTTGAAAGTCGGCTATACAGCTCCAAGTATAGATGGTCAAGCCGCAGTAATTTCCCAGGCTCAGGCTGTAGCTGGGATCGATCCCGATACAATTACCTATATAGAAGCTCATGGCACTGCAACTCCGCTAGGAGATCCCATTGAAATCACAGCGCTAACACAAGCGTTTCGTGCCAGTACCCAGAAGAAAGGCTTCTGTGCAATCGGTTCGCTGAAAACCAATGTCGGACATTTGAATACCGCAGCCGGTGTGGCAGGTCTGATTAAGACTGTTCTGGCACTTAAATACAAGTTGCTGCCACCTAGCTTGCACTTTGAACAACCATCACCCCAAATTGACTTCGCCAATAGTCCTTTTTACGTCAATACCAAACTCTCCCCGTGGGAAACAAATGGCACTCCTCGCCGTGCTGGGGTCAGTTCTTTTGGTATGGGGGGTACTAATGCACATATCGTTTTGGAGGAAACTCCTGCTGAATTTGAGTACAAGATTCAGGGAACCGGGGAGCCGGGGAGAAAGTTTCAGTTGTTGATACTCTCCGCCAAAACTGAGAGGGCACTCGATACTGCAACTGCAAATTTGGTTGAACATTTAACTCATCATCCTGATATTAACCTGGCTGATGTAGCTTACACGCTTGGAGTTGGTCGAAAGGCTTTCAACTATCGACGGATATTAGTGTGCAGTGATAGAGAAGATGCTGTCAATACACTTTCTACCCAAGATCCGAAACGAATTTTTACCAACGTCCAAGAACCTAAACATCGCCCGGTCGCGTTCATGTTTTCGGGTCAGGGATCGCAATATGTGAATATGGCTGGGGAACTCTACCAAGAAGAATCGGCATTTCGCGAAAATATCGACCTTTGTGCAGAACTCCTTAAACCTCACCTAGGACTTGACTTGCGGGATGTGCTGTATCCGAGTGAAGAACTTGCTGAACAAGCGGCAGAACAATTGAAGCAGACTGCCATCGCACAACCTGCACTGTTTACCATTGAGTATGCCCTAGCTAAATTATGGATGTCGTGGGGCGTGCATCCCAAAGCGGCAATCGGTCACAGCATTGGTGAATATGTGGCTGCGTGTCTTGCAGGCGTTTTCTCCTTGTCAGAAGCATTGTCCCTCGTCGCTGCACGGGGGCAACTCACGCAGCAAATGCCTCCAGGGTCGATGCTTGCTGTACCGCTTCCCCAACAGCAGGTGCAACCCCTCCTTAACAATAAACTCTCCCTAGCTGCAATTAACGGGTCATCCCTTTGCACGGTTTCAGGTGCCACAGATGCAATAGAAGCACTGCAACAGCAACTCCTGGCACAAGGCGTGGAATGCCGTCGCTTGCATACCTCTCATGCCTTCCATTCCCAGATGATGGAACCCATTTTAGAGACATTCACCGAACAGGTGAAAAAAGTCAACCTGAAACCCCCTCAAATTCCCTATATTTCCAACGTCAGCGGAACTTGGATTACAGCAGAGGAGGCAACAAATCCAAATTATTGGGCTAGACATTTACGCCAAACTGTGCTTTTCAGTTCAGGCTTGCAAAGGTTGTTGCAAGAACAAGACTTTATTTTACTAGAAGTTGGTCCTGGAAGGACGCTGAGTGCGATCGCGAAAAAACATGTAGATAAAGCGGCAGAACAGGTTATACTTTCTTCGTTAAGACATCCCCAAGACCAACAATCTGATGTGGCTTTTTTGTTGAACGCATTAGGCAGACTCTGGCTTGCAGGAATACAAGTAGATTGGGCAGGATTCTATGCTGGCTCTCAACGTCATCGCCTACCGTTGCCGACTTATCCGTTTGAACGGCAGCGTTACTGGATTTCACCGCCAAAAGTTGCAGGGATGCAAAAAGAATTAAATTCCCATACGGTATGCTCTGATGATGCTGTCAAGACGCATGTTGAAACTTTGGAGACTTTGTATCCAAAGAAAGATTTATCCTCACTCCACGCAACAAGACCGAATTTACCGAATCCCTATGTTGCTCCCCGCAGTCAGCTGGAACGGACTCTAACCGAAATCTGGCAAAAATTCTTTGGGATTGAGCCGGTGGGAATCCACGATGACTTCTTTGAATTGGGGGGAGATTCCCTCCTGGCAGTTCACCTGATTTCCAAGTTATGCGAAACCCTGAAAATAGAATTATCTCCCCACAGCTTGCTAAGTTCGCCCACTATTGCAAGGTTTGCTGAATTAATAGAACAGACTGCTTCACCCGCTGCCATTTCTAACCAACCAGCCCTTCCCTCATCGCTGGTGGAAATTAAGTCCGGCAGCTTTAAACAACCTCTTTTCTTAATACATCCGGTTGGCGGACACGTCTACATGTATCGGGATTTGGCAAATTGTCTAGGCTCAGATTATCCAGTCTATGGGTTACAAGCACAAGGCATAGATGGAAAAACACAACCACTCACCCAAGTTGAGGAGATGGCGACTAAATATATCGAAGCACTGCGCGTTGTCCAGCCTGATGGACCATATTTTCTTGGGGGTGCTTCTTTTGGAGGCACTGTGGCTTTCGAGATGGCACAGCAATTGCTTATTCTAGGTCAACAAGTAGCGCTGCTCGCTCTTATAGATACTCCAGGTCCCGGTCAAATGCCGGTAAAAATAGAAGATGATGAGCTGCAAATCCTGACTTATATACTTAATGTCGGTGCCAACCTTTCTTTTTCTTCAGACCATCTCCGGCAGCTTGAACCAGACGAGCGATTGCTCCACTTTTTGGATCAGGCTAGGCAATCTATGAGATTGCCTGCTGATTACGGGCTGCCCGAGATCCGCTTCTTCCTTGACCTCTTCAAGGTGGACGTTCAAGCTATGCGGAGCTATATACCACGAATCTACCCAGGTCGCATCATCTTTTTCCGCGCCCACGAGCGGGATGCAACCAATCCCCAAAACCCAGAGCTCCCTTGGCGAGATTTGGCAGCGGGAGGATTAGAGGTTCATGAAGTTCCTGGAAATCACATTACTATGAATTACCCTCCCAATGTCCAAGTCATAGCTGAACGGCTGAGGACAGGTCTATTGTCTTTGACAGGTCGAAGTTCTTCTGGCTTACAGTTCCCTTACTGATAACTTGCACCATTCTCAATAATTGGGAGGCAGAGCCTCCCAACCCTCGTTCCCAGGCTGCTCCTGGGAACGAGATATCAAAGCTCCGCCTAGTTGTTGATACTGCTGCAAGATGTGAGCGCCCAAGGGGCGCGATTACACGCCCGCAACGAATGAAAGAAACACCATTTATTTCCCTGTTCCCTGTTCCCTGTTCCCTGTTCCCTGTGTTTCTTAGGAACTTAGGGACTTGCAGCCATATTGGTTTCTTCTCACCTTATCAGTACAATGTCGAACATCGTTTATTTCAACCTACGTGCCCACTCAACTGTTAATTCCACTCTCGGAATAGTGCAGGAGTTAGTGCGGCGGGGAGAACAGGTAGATTACTACTGTTATGAGGAATTCCGGAATCAAATAGAGTCTTTTGGTGCCCAATTCCATCAGCTTCCTGCCAATCCAGATTTGTGGTTGGATGAAACCGCAACGCCGCAATCTGCCTCAATGGAAACCAGTTTGGAAGCGATCCCGATTCTATTGGAACATTTCCAACGCGATCGCCCAAAGCTACTTATCTTTAATTCAGCGTGCTTATGGGGATGCCTTCTTGGTGAGTTGCTCAAGCTTCCCACAGTTGCTACCCACATTCATCACCTTGTACCACGCCGATTTATTCCACCGCTTCCAGTACTTTTAGCACCAAACTGCATCAGAAGATTTTCTGAAACCCCAAAAATTGTTGACAAACACAGAAGCCTTTGGACTCAGTTGAAGCAAAAATATCAGTTTGAGCGCGTGAAAAAGAACGATTTGTTCAAGCTAATGCGCTATATGCTCTTCTTCCACGGCGATCTGAATATTGTCTTCACATCTGAAACTTTCCAGATCAAGCGAGAAAACTTTGACTCCAGTTACATCTTCACTGGTCCGTGTTACAGCAAAAGCTCGCTTGAACCGGAGTCTTGCTGGGCGAAAATTGAAGGAAAGTCGGTGATTTATATTTCACTTGGGACAATATTCAATGAGAATATTCCCTTCTTTAAAAAATGCCTGCAAGCGTTTGGACATAGCCATCATATTGTGGTGATGACTGTTGGCAATTCTGTGGATATTAATTTGCTAGGAGAGATTCCTCCTAACTTTATTGTCAAGAATTTTGTACCGCAACTAGAAGTTATCAAGTACGCTAGCGTCTTTATTTATCATGGTGGTATGCAGAGTACTTTGGATGCGCTAACTCACCAAGTTCCACTAGTTTTGTTTCCCCAATATTCAGAGCAATATTTGACAGCCCATAGATTAGAGGAGTTGGGTGCGGGGATATGGGTTAAACAGGAAAACATTCAGCCGCAGAAATTGCGCGAATTGGTGGAAAAGGTAATGCAGGATTCGTCGATTCGTTGCAATGTGGAGCGATTAGGCAGATCCTTGGTAGAAGCAGGAGGGACTCAAAGAGCCGTTGACAAGATTCTAGAATTCAAACAGCAATTTAGCAGATTTTAAATAAAGGATAAAGTAATGAAAGAAATAAATGTTGTACAAAAGAATTATGATGAAGTTGCTGACCGATATGATGAAAAGGTGCAAAGCCCTGAATTAAACGTGCAATATTTGAACGAGGTTAAAAAAATATTTCAAAAGTATAATCTTCAAAGAGGAAGTATCTTAGATGTTGGATGTGGAACAGGACTGCTGAGTGATTTTTTGTCAGGAGATTTTGAGTATACAGGAGTTGATGTTTCAGCAGGCATGCTTCAATATGCTTCTCAACGAGGTTATAAAACTATACATCAGACAATAGAAGATGCTCTTCCTGAGATTGAAAATCAATCTTATGATTTTGTAGTTTCTCTAGGCGCACTGTTGTTTGTAGAAGATATTCAGGCTTGTCTCAAACATATCAATAGAATTGCTCGAAAAGCTATTGTATTGGGACTAGACTGTGCCACGGATGAATTAATTCAAGCTATTCCTATGACTATGTACGATCATTCAAAAGTTGAAGTTTTAAATGCTTTAGAAGATTATTTAATTTTGGGCTGGACATATGCGCCTCAAAGTATTCCTGTTAACACACGAATGATATATATAGAACTTGTGTAGAAGGCTAGGAACGTGAATGGCACGCTCGAAAGAATCGCTCTTTATACAAGTACTTTAAGCTGTTGGGTCTGGAGAGTTCCAGGAAATGAAGAAAATAGCTCTATAATAATCATCATTCTCATCCGGATGGACGCAGAATTCTTCTAAAAAACTTCTTGTGCTGTGGGGTTAACGATTAAATCGCAACCAAGTTTTTGAGATGTTTTCTTCCTTTAAATGAGGCAAGGATAGAATAAAATGTCAAATATAGTTTTCTTTAACGTTCCTGCTTGGTCTCATATTAATTCAACTTTGGGTATAGTACAGGAACTGGTTCGACGTGGAGAACAAGTAGATTACTATTGTATTGAGGATGAGGAATTGCGGCATCCGATTGAGAAAGCTGGGGCACAATTCCAACCACTTCCTACCTCTCTAGATGCATGGAGTTCTTCATCAGTCAAATCCTATTTGATAGAAACCAGCCTAGAAGTGCTGCCGATTTTGTTAAAACAATTCCGACGCAATCCGCCAAAGCTGCTCATTTTTGATTCAATGTGTTTGTGGGGACGCCTGCTCAGTGATTTGCTGAAGCTTCCCAGGGTGTCTACCTATAACCATGTCGCCCTACCACCTGATTTTTTTCCAGAGATATCGCTGGAGTGGTTGGCAGCGTTCTTAGCGCCTCGCTTTTTTCCAGCGTTATCGTTTCTGTTTCCAGATGCCAACTTCTATACAATCCCCAAAAAACTGCAATTGATTTACAATCACAGACACCTGTGGGCGCAGTTGAGACAACAATACTCAGTTGAGGGCTTGAAAATAGACGAGCTGTTCCACGTACCGGGCGATCTAAATATTGTCTTCAACTCAGAAACCTTCCAATTTAAGCGCGAATTGTTCGACAATAGTTACATTTTCATGGGTTTGTGCGGCGGCAAGAGACCCCCTGACTCTGACTTTCCGCTAGCAGATGTTGAAGAAAAGTCCGTTATTTATATTTCGCTCGGAACGCTCTTAAATGAAAACATTCCTTTCTTCAAGAAATGCCTACAAGCTTTCGGTCATAGCCATCATCTGGTGGTGATGGTTGTTGGTAAGTCTGTGGATATGCAGTTGCTTGGAGAGATTCCGCCTAACTTTATTATCAGACATTTTGTTCCCCAATTGGAAGTCCTCAAGCACTCCAGTGTCTTTATCACTCATGGGGGTATGAATAGCACAATGGAGGCGTTAATTGACGGAGTGCCGTTAGTTGTATTTCCTCAAGCTACCGATCAGTACTTAGTAGCTAGTAGGGTACAAGAATTGGGTGCGGGAGTATGGGTGAAACAGCAAAACATTCAGCCGCAGAAATTGCGCGATCTGGTGGAAAAGGTAATGCAGGATTCGTCCATTCGTCGCAATGTGGAGCGATTGGGCAAATCCTTGGTAGAAGCAGGCGGCACTCAAAGGGCAGTTGACAAAATTATAGAATTAAAACAACGAGCCAGCACACCTAAATAGCGCGGGATGCAATGAATATATTGCCCGCATTGGTGGCGATCGCTTGCGTTACCCTCTGGAATTTCTGGATCAACCTAAAGCTAAACTGGCAGGTGAGAGAAGGCGATTAGAAAAATTTTCTTCCAGTTTAGAGCGAGAAATGTAAAGTATTAGAAAGTATTATAAAGAATAGCCATCTTTGATTAGAGATTTCGATGGAAAACAACGCAAGTCAATCGATAGATCAGACACTCTCAAGCCAAAATGACCTCGTTCCTCGCTTCTTCCAACTGGCTCTAGCCAATGTCTTCTCCAACATCATGGTACCGCTGGCGAATACGCTCAGCGTGGCTTTCTTGGGTCATCTGTCAGAAATCGATCACCTAGCGGGGGTTGCGCTAGCAGGAAACCTGACTAGCTTAGTCTTCCTGCTTTTAATCTCTTTGCGGATGAGTACCACTGGGCTGACTGCTCAAGCGGTAGGACGAGATGACCAGGAGGCAATACTACTGGTAGTACTGCGTAATGGCTTAATTGCTCTAGTGCTGGGTGTTGCCATTGTAAGCTTGCAGTACCCTTTGCAAGAACTGGGGTTTGCCCTGCTGAATGCCACCCCACAGGTCAAAGCTTCAGCCATTACCTACTTCAACGCCCAAATTTGGGGAGCGCCTGCGGTTTTGCTAAACTTCGTCCTGATAGGTTGGTTTCTAGGACGGGAAAAAAGTGGTTTAGTTGTGCTGTTGTCCGTCGTTGGTAATGTTGCCAATATCGCACTTGACTACCTGTTTATTATCCGGTGGGGCTGGGAAAGTATGGGGGCAGGAGTGTCCTATACTACCAGCCAGTATCTGACCTTATTGCTGGGATTGATTGTTTTCTGCCTAGAAGTCAAGTGGCAAGATTTACGAGCCGTAGCTGGAAAAATTTGGGACACCTCAACTATCATCTCCAGTTTCACCCTAAATGGAAACATTTTTGTCAGCAATTTTATTTTTCTCTTAGTTGTCCTCATCTTCAACTACGAGAGTGCAGCACTGGGGACAATTACTTATGCAGAAAATGCCCTGATATTACAGATATTCTTACTGAGTAGCTATTTCACAGAAGGACTGGGATTTGGTACGGAAACCCTGAGTGGAAACTTTCAAGGAAAAGGAGAATCCGAACAGCTAGTAGCTCTAGTTAGGATTTCTGTGGGAACAAGCCTGTTAGTGGGACTCATTTTCGCTGGTGTGTGTGTGCTATTTCCTCAAACTGTATTTGGGCTATTAACCAATCACACCGAAATCACTGAACAAATTGATATTTATGTTTTTTGGTTACTACCCGTCCTAGGATTTAGTTCAGTTGCTTTCATGCTGGATGGATACTTCTTGGGCTTAGCAGAAGGGCATACCCTCCGCAATGTTAGTTTAGCCTCTTTTGCTGTAGGATTTCTACCTATAAATGTCGCCGCCTTTTATTTTCATATTAACAGTAACCACATGTTGTGGTTGGCTTTGTCTTTGTTCTTAGTAGTTCGGCTGGTGCTATTTGTGGTAGAGCTGCCCAGGACATTTATAGCCTACATTCCGCACCCACAACTGTCACACCCCAAGGAAACGGATATATTTAGTACATAAGAACTATTTATTAGGAGAATTTACTAGAGCTAAATAGGAATTAGTATTATTAAGCTGGATGTACAGCTAATACAAGTTTGATAGGCGCACACCAAAATCATAATCATTCTCATGCAGAGGGGTGGAAGAGAGAGGCTGCCAATGGCAGCCTCTCTCTTCCCCTTTTTTATAATTCGATTAAGTATAAGATTTCTTGCACAAATAGGAACCAAAAATGTGAAAATTTAAACTTATATCGTTGTGGATACTTTGTTGTCATGGTTAATGTCAAAGATATTGAAATTAAGAATATAGACCATTTAGGCATAGTCGCAGGAATAATAGATTCCATTGGCTTGGTGGGAATAATTAATGATTTAATAGGGCAAGAACCAGGAGAAAAAGTTAGTGCGGGACATGTAGTTAAAGCAATGATTTTAAACGGATTAGGAATGGTTTCTCAACCTTTATATATGTTTCCTAATTTTTTTGAGAACATCGCTTGCGAGCATTTAATTGGAGCCGGAGTTAAAGCCGAATATTTAAATGATGATAAACTTGGTAGGGTGATGGATAAATTATTTCTAAAAGGGTTAAATGGAATATTTTTGACCATTACCTTAGTTGTTGTCAAAATTTTTGAGGTCTCGTTAAAAACCTCACATTTAGACTCGTCTTCATTTCACGTACATGGCGAATACAAGTATAGTTTACCCGACGTAATCTTTAAAAGTTTTGGTGATTTTCAATCTCCAGAGTCATCAGAAACTAAATCACTTGAAGCCATAGACATTACATATGGTTATTCTCGCGACCATAGACCAGATTTAAAACAATTTATCATGCAATTGATATGTTCGGGAGACGGGGATATACCAATTTTTCTGAAAACCGCATCAGGAAATCAAGCTGATTCAGCCTGTTTTGGCGCAATTGCTGTAGAATATCAAAATCAAATAAAAGTCGATGGTTTGATGGTAGCAGATTGTGCTATATATACAGAACAAAATATCAAATTAATGTCTAATATTAAGTGGTTGTCTCGCGTGCCATTAACTATAAAATCAGCAAAAATATTAGTTACAACTTTACCAGAATCAGAGTTGGTTCAAAGTCAAATAGATGGATATTCATGAGAAAAAAGTCAGTTATGCCGGAATAGAGCAAAGATGGTTAATAGTACAAGGCCATCTTAGAAGAAAATCAGACTTACGTAAATTATCACAAAATATTGAAAAATGCCTCAAAAGTACTGAAGCCAAGTTAAAAACATTATCTCAAGAGAGGTTTGCATGTTCGGCTGATGCCATGAAGGCATTATCAAAAATATCGAAACAATTTAAACATCATCAAGTAGAGAATATTGAAATAGCCGAGAAAGAGCCAGACAAAAAAGATGAAAAACAAGAGAAATATTTTCAAATTTTCGCAACTGTCTCTAAAAACGAAAATGCAATTGATATCGAAATTAGAAGTGCTGGGCGTTTCGTTATTGCCACAAATGTTTTAGAATCAAGCGTTCTCAGCAACGATGAAATGATTAGAGAATACAAAGCGCAGCAGTCATGTGAAAGAGGATTTGGGTTTTTAAAAGACCCACTATTTTTCGCAGATAGTATTTTCCTTAAAAGTCCAGAAAGACTCTTTGGCTTTGGCAATGATCATGGGGTTATGCTTACTAGTTTACACACTTACCCAAAGACAAATTAGAGCAGCTTTATCAGCGTCCAAATCAACCATTAAAAATCAATTGGGTAAAGGGATAAACAATCCTACATTAAGGTGGGTATTTCAATGCTTTCAATCGATTCATTTTCTCAGGTTTAATCAGGAAACAGATATTTCTAATTTGACTCCAGATAGAAATTTTATTCTCACATTGTTACCAGAAAAATGCCGCCGTTACTACACATGTATAACCTAATTTATTGATTAATTCTTGATACTTTATATACAGCCCACCCCGTAGGGCACAGAAGTGTAGTGAGTACACAAGCATACTTGTAAGTACCCAGAATCAGTATTGGAGTACAGCTACCAAGAGGCGCGTTTGCTCTTTTGGCGGTCTTGAATATAAGTCTATAGTACACTTCATTGACATGAATGATGCATTCTTTATGCGTAGGTAGAACGCACACTGCGTAAAAATGCGGTGAAAATCAAGGGCTAAAAGCCAACGCCCGCAGATATTTTCAGGTCAATTACTATTGACGCTCTATATACGCTTTATACAGGCAGTAGTCATCAGCAATAGTTGAGGCGTATACGTGCAGCAGTAGAACTACCGACGCACTTACAAAGCTGTTTTATGTGAAATTTACCGCAGAGTCTAAATAAATTTATACATGATTTTTAACGTAGAGAACCTCTAACTTTTGCGATTCTTCGTTACTGTCTGCCACATAACATCTGCAATAATAAAATGTTGTTCTCTTCACACAGCTACTAAGTGAAAATCGACGGTCACGGGAAAGCCAAGGTATTGTCCTAAGATGAAATCCAGCGTTTGTTTACCTCCAGGTTGCCGACCTGGAGGGACAAAGTGCTGTGCGCGGTAATGCTGTATACCGCGACTCCTGGCAACTAGTTTCGGGGAGCAAAAAAAGCAACTGTTCGCATTTATATCGTACAGATAGAAGCTTTAGTAGCTGCAATTGCTGCGGACAAGAACTGCAAGCCTCAATTCTTCTTCTTCCGCGCTTGGGAAAAATATCCAGCAGTTAGTCCGCTATTGGCATTACAGACGATTCGGATAACATCTACTCCTCCAAATCAAATAGAAACTTATCAGGACGGTATCAACGATGGCGCTCAAGCGAACCAGTACTCGCACAGCGAAGTCTTCTATGCTGCCGTCAGATAATTGCCTTGAGCATTACCTGCAAAAACACCATTCCTACAGATAAAAAAGAGATTCTCAGTTTCGCTCTTGTGACTCCCTATACCATAATCTTATACTGAGAAAATGTCATCTCTGGCTATCCCCCACCATCCCTAAACTAACCCCCTACATAGTAGAAGTATTCCCAGTACAAAAGTATTATCACAAATCACCCCGCATTATGGGATAGTTGCGCCTACTCCCGTCATGCCACCGCATTGCTACTGATGCCCAACGACAAAAAACCGAACTATCGCGCCCTCCCCCCACCTGACAAGACTTACCGCCTGAGATATACTTATCGCATACCCCCGTAGATTCTCTGTAGCGAGCAATGGCGGCGTATTACATTTCTGGGTGTGATTTTTAGATTGTAGCGCCACCAAGCTCGCCAAAGTGGGTTCCACCCAGGGCAAACGCGCCTTAAAGTGTAACAATAGATATTGACTGTGTGATCAAAATGTGTCTTAAAACTTTAAATTGGATTGCTAGTATAATAATGTTCGTATTTATTTAGATTTTACTTAGTTTCGTAGCTCCTAAAGTAACTATGAGATTGATATTAAGAATAGCTATAAAGCCTATCAAATAAAGATAAAAAATTATCAATGTTGATAATAAATGCTTTAGGATAGCAATTCAAATTTTCGGAAAATTAGCGATTATTGGCAACAATTATAACCAACACTTAAGCGAGTCTGAATGTTTTAGCTGTGAGATAAAATACAAGTATTTTGGCAAGAAAATATCTTTGTAAAAACAAACACTGAAATCAAAAAATATTTCGTTAAACCCCGTCTTTAAAGACGGGGTATTACTCTTTACAAAAAACCATTATTTTATATGATTAAAGAGAAGAAATAATCTTTCCATGAAATGAAAAAATAAATAAAATTTAGATTTTTTCAGGAGGTATAAATTTTTCTAATTTTCATTTGATCAAACAATCAAATGAAACATCAAAGTATATTGGATCACATATTATTTGGCATAAATACAATTGACAAAATAGCTATAGGTCAAAAATCATCTGATTTTTTGAATATTTTATTTTTAATCCACATTTTGCATTTCATTTTGTAATATACGAAGATTATCAAGTATAGCGATCGCTATCACTATCACCTCATTTTACCGTTGTTTGTGGTTCAATTACCTGAAAATTGCTGTAAATCAATAATAAATAACAATGCTTTTTGTGTATTATTTCTAGTATTAATAATTTCCAAAAGTCATGAAACTAAAACCAAAAATAACAATTTCAGAACATTTTAGTGATATTGATGACCCCAGGATAGAGCGTTCAAAGTTACATAAGTTACCTGATATTATGACGATAGCCATCTGCGCTGTCATTTGTGGAGCAGATACTTGGGAAGACATTGAACTATTTGGTGACTCCAAATATAAATGGTTTAAAGAATTTTTAGAATTACCAAATGGTATTCCATCCCATGATACTTTTTCTCGGGTGTTCTCACTGATTGATCCTTTACAGTTTCAACAATGTTTCGTTAGTTGGGTTCAATCCATTCATCGGTTAACGAATGGAGAATTAATTTCTATTGATGGAAAAACATTACGCCATTCATTTGATACTAAGAATCAGAAAAGTTCTATCCACATAGTTAGCGCTTGGGTAGCTTCTCAAGGGTTAGTATTGGGACAAGTTAAGGTTGATGAAAAATCAAATTAAATAACAGCAATTCCTGAATTATTAAAGGTCTTATCTTTGAAAGGCTGCATTGTAACTATCGATGCTATGGGATGTCAAAAAGAAATTGTTAAACAAATTGTTGAGCAAGGTGGAGATTATGTTATCAACTTAAAAATGAATCAAGGTTCTTTATATGAAAGAGTTGATGACTTATTTAAAGAAGCAATTAAATCTAACTTTCAAGGCTTTGAAGATAGTGAATTACGACTAACGGAACAAGGTCATGGGCGCAATGAAACTAGACTTTGTACTATGTTAACTAATGTTCATGACCTTATAGATTTGGATGGAAAATGGAACAAGCTGACTAGCATAGGTATGATAAATTTCATGCGGACTTCTAAGGATAAAACTACACTCGAAACTCGTTATTTTATTACGAGCTTATCCTGTGAAGCTGATGTTTTAGCACAAATCGTGCGGGCTCACTGGAATATAGAGAACCAATTACATTGGACATTAGATGTAGCGTTTAGAGAAGACGATTGTCGTATTAGAAAGGGTAATGCTGCCCAAAACTTTGCAGTGTTAAGGCATATTTCCTTGAACCTTTTAAATCAAGAAACAAATCTCAAAAAGGGGATAAAGCGTAAACGAAATCTTGCTGGATGGGATAATGAATATTTGATAGAAGTTTTAGCTGGTATCAATCAATTATCAAATAAGAGTAATTAATAGTTTTCTCAATTGGGTTGATGCAATAAAAGCATTTTTCCCCTCGGATTCTCGCATCCTATTTTACTAATAATTAAATCAAATATTAGATTTAATTATTAACTAAACCAATAAATGTAATTTTAAGTATGACTCTGTAACCTGAAGTCTTATACGTAGAAGCTACGTACCTATTATTTTTGCTTTTCGCGCATTTTGGTGCGTTTCCCCTGGGGTTCCACCCCCTTTGGAAACCCCCAAAACTCGATAAAATAACAGTGGATTTAATATCACCGAACCACCTCGCTTTGGAAGCTCTGGCTTCTAGCCGTGGGGTTGCTTACCAATATTAAGCGTGATTATCATTAATCACCTATAAATTTATCGACTTACTATAGATTAAAAAACTTCTTTTATTTATAAAAACTTCCCTATATATAGATGGATAAAAAAACTGAAGCCAAAAAAGTTTTCTCTTCTGGACGCAAGTCAAAACCCAAACCAAAACGAACTAGTCTCGTCAGCTTGCGATTGACTGAGGAGGAAAAAGAAGCTTGGGAAGCCAAAGCCCTTGCTGCTGGTATGGGTAACAATATCTCGAAATTTATCCGCTACTGTGTCGAACACGATCGCATTTATATTGCCCCACCAGTACCAGCTATCAACGAACACATATATATAGAACTGGGGAGAATTGGCAACAACATCAACCAAATTGCCTATGCAATTAACCGTGCTGTCAAGTTAGGAGAGGCGATCGCTATCGCCGCTGACCCCAGGAGCGAAATCGAAGCCCTCAAACCATTGCTGCTTGAAGTCAAACAGATGCTATTGGGACTACCCAACCAACCCGACCAGATATTTCCTTCACTGAGGGAGGAATCCGATTGATTGGCAATATCACCAAGGGGAACGGCTTCTACGGTTGTGTTGCCTACGTCCTGGGTAAAAAAGACGCGCAACTAATCAATACTAATATGGCTGGTGGAACACCTGCCCAACTTGCCTGGGAGTTCCGCAAGTTCGCCAACTTTAACCAGCGTGTTAAGAAACCCGTACTGCACCTATCCTTCAGTCCTGCCCCTGGTGATAGAACCCTCGACGAGTGGGAATTGTGCCAGATAGGACAAGACTTGCTTGACGGGTTGAAACTATCGAACAACCAATTTATTTTGGTGCAGCACAACGATGCCGAATTTGACTCCCAACCCAGACCCCACGCTCATCTGGTCATTAATCGAGTATCCTACGACGGTGAGTGCAATGACGATTATTTGGACTACTACCGTACCGAAAAAATCCTGCGCCAAATCGAACAACAATACGATTTAATTATCCAACCGTCCAGTTGGGAAGTCCAGAAGAAAAAAGCATATCCCAAACACATCGAACAAGCCCAACAATCAGGAGAAACAAATATAGTCGAACGGTTGCAAAATAGTATAGAACAAGCGGCGGCAGATAAACCCGCGATGCCAGTATTTGTAGCACGGTTATTAAAAGAAAATATCCAAGTCGATTGTAAATTTACCCGTACTGGTAAGCTCAAGGGAATTAGCTACTGTGTGGATGGACAGCCGTTCAAGGGTGGGGATTTAGGGAAGTTATATACACACATTGGTATCCGGGAACATTTAAAAGTTAGCTATCTTGAAGATTATCGATATCCAATTGAGTCGGTAATTGAAAGTTTTAAACGTGGTAGGGAAATTGATGACGATCGAATAAATCACCTGCAATCGTGGGTGTATTGGCGCAAACAAGATTCTTCATCTGAGTCCGAATCTGAAGACACAACAACTATTGATACAAAGGATATTAACGACAACTCCCGCTCTCTTACATTCC
Organism: Plectonema radiosum NIES-515; assembly: GCF_025753815.1. Lineage (GTDB taxonomy): Bacteria > Cyanobacteriota > Cyanobacteriia > Cyanobacteriales > Nostocaceae > Hassallia > Hassallia radiosum_A. The sequence goes on from NZ_JAOWRF010000170.1 coordinate 20,209, forward strand.
CAACCGCACAACCTACCTGTAAGAAACTGCAAACATAAACGCTTCAAACTGCAAACAAGCCAATGAGCGAAACCACATTAACTGCAAATAGAGGGGGTCTCAAAACCACATTATCTGCAAATGAAACCAAATTAGCTGCAAACAAACCACATTATTTGCAAACAGACCACATTGACTGCAAATAGCCTGAAAGCCTTGTAGAGAGGTTTTTTTGTTTTTGAGCCTCAAAACTGTCCAAGTTATATGAACTTTTAAGCTGGACATTTTATGTCTATTTATCTATATATAAACTGGACACTTTTAAAACAGAAAAATTCCATAAGTGGTTTTTTCCATTTTTTTGTAAATTTAATGACTAATTTATTTAATTCCTCTCTGACGCATACAAAGGAATTCCAATTTTTAGCATCTGGTCTCTCAAATCTTCTGTTCGACCAGGAGGTAATTGAGAGTGTAAAAAAGAGTTAATCTCACTTGTCCGTACATTTAATAATTCAGCTAGTACTTTAGCACTATAGCCATGCCGTATTAAACGAGGTTCTAAATCGTTAAGTCCAACAGACAATACCGCTTCAACCATTTCAATAGTTACAGGTTTAGTTGCAGCGATATCACGCATCTTCAAATACTCTTTGTAAGTAATGTTCGATTTGTAACGGAGTCATTAATCGTTCTGCCAAAAAAGCAATTGCCTCATCGGTAATCAAATCTTCAGGCAGATGACCATCGTGAATACACTCATTTAATAGCCATTTTATATACTCAGCCTGATGCCCTCGGATACCTTCTAAGCTAAAAACATTTGTTCTAGCCCCAATTTCTTCTAATGATGGTCGGCGTAAATCGTTTTTTAGCTTAGGATGCCCTACCAAAACCACAGATAAAGTGCCACCATTGTTGCGTACCAATTCAATGATTCGCTTAATTTGTACTAAAGTGCTATGTTGAAGGTCATGAGCTTCATCCACAAAAAGTACTACAGTTTTGCGACATTTTTGAATTAAAGCTAATAATTTTCGTTCCCTAAGTTCTGGTTGGGTGGGTGGTTTGGCATCTTTTTCCGTACTTAAGTCCCAAAATAAAGCAGTCATTAAAACAGACATGCTAACCTTACCTTTTGACACATTTCCCTAATTCCATTGTTGGGTTGGCTATCTACCCAATCTTCAATCCGGGAATGGGATTCGCTGCGATGGGGACGACTATTGTAATGCAGCAAAAACTTCATCAACCAAGCATTAGCCTCTGCTTCGGTCTCCGGTTCGTGCAAGTGGTAGAGGGTTTCATGCATTTCTTTGACGGTGCGAAACGGTCGTTCCACCTTGCCTTTGGAACGAGCCGTTACCCGACGTCCATCTTTGCCATTGGGTAAATGGGTACGTACATCAATCCCTAAATCTGCCATCACTTTTTGAAATACCAAGCTTTTGGCAATGGGACCGTTATCCATATAGAGCATTTTGGGAATGCCTTCAAAGGGAAAGTCGGATTCTGCCTTTTTTGACATGGCAGCAAACATAAATCGCAGTGCTGCTTCTACGTCTTCACCGTAAACACCGTTGTACTCCTGGTAGGAAACACCACTACGGTCATCGACGACGCTATAAAGCATTAACAGGGGATGTCCCCGTCCCGGTTCTATCCAGGTTGGTGCTTTTACATGCTTGAGGTCGCTTGGGCTAAGGTCAAAATGCCAGCATTCGTTGCTATATTCGGCTTGGAAGCGGACAGCAGGTGGCTGGCGTATCAAGGTATCGCGGTCGTAACCCCATTTTTTGAGGTAACGATTGACGGTGGTTGGTTTTAATAGCCCTTCTGGGGCTGTGACATGACCGTCTGGAGTATTGATCCCGTCAGATTCTAAAAGGCGAATTGCCTGTACGGTGGATAAATGGCGACCTTTGCGGTTTGATGTACGTATCTTAATGGCAGCAATTATTTCGCAGTAGCGTTCCAGTCCAGCTTGGGGGATCACGCGGGGGACATCGCGGTCGGCACGACGCACTGACGAAAGGTGCATATTTTCTCGTAACGCCCGATACACTGTATCTTCGGAAATACCATACAAGTGAGCTATTTCCTGCACTAAGGCTCGACGTTCTTTACTACGCGGTGGTAATTGGTTGAGACGACGACGTAGGTCTACTATCGCTTCTGCTGGAATTTGTTTCTTTGGCATCAATTACGCCCTCGTAACAATTGGGGAGTGACGCGGGTGGAGATGTTTACGCCCTAACCAGTCGTAGAGAGTGGAAGGGGAGCAATCTACGAGTTTGGCAATGGAACGCTTACTGATACCTTTGTCTAAATACTTACGAATTTCTGCTTCCCTTGTGTCCAGTTTTAAATGTGTAGATTGTCGCCCTTTAGGTCGCCCCAGGATTTTGCCCTCAGCTTTGCGTTTGGCAAGGGCTTCAGTTGTTCTGAGTACAATTAATTCCCGCTCGATTTCTGCTGCCAAACCTAAAACTGTTGCTGTAATTCGGCTTTGCATTGAGCCATCTAATACCATACCTTGTTTGGCGATATGGACATTGATTCTCCGACGCACGCAGCACTCCAACATTTCTAATACTTGCAGGGTAGAGCGTGCCATCCGACTGACTTCTGAGAAAATTACGACATCTTCGGCAATAGCTGTTTCTGTTAGTAGCAGTCCTATGCCACGCGACTCCCATTTCTCCCGTCCAGAAACAGTATCCTCTATAAACTGAATCGGACTCAAAGCATGTACGTTGGCATATTCTAAAATGCCATGTCGTTGGTTGTGCAGGTCTTGGTGGTCGGTAGATACCCTCAAATAAGCATAAATAACCATATAGTCACTCAAGTTACAGTTTAAACCGCAATTTGTATTTAACCGAACGTATATAGTTCAAATTAAACCACAATTAGTGTACATATGTGTCCGGTTAAAAAGTTCATATAACTTGGACAGTTTTGAGGCTCAAAAACAAAAAAACCTCTCTACAAGGCTTTCAGGCTATTTGCAGTCAATGTGGTCTGTTTGCAAATAATGTGGTTTGTTTGCAGCTAATTTGATTTCATTTGCAGATAATGTGGTTTTGAGACCCCCTCTATTTGCAGTTAATGTGGTTTCGCTCATTGGCTTGTTTGCAGTTTGAAGCGTTTATGTTTGCAGTTTCTTACACCTACCCCCTTACAATCTCAAAAACCACAGCCCAACTTTCAATCCGCAATTGGATTGCAACCCCCTTTGAACACAACCGAAGAAACAACCCGAAGCCAAGAATTTGAGGAAGTACCAGCACTTATAACTCAGGAGGGCGATAGTGAAATTATTCAATGCGGTGCAGCCGAACCACCCGCACCACCACCGGAGGTACGCACTGTAGCACCAACTGGCGAAGTGACAATAACGTTATTGTCGGATGACAAAACACCGTCTCTTGAGGGTTTACCCTCTTCGATGGCGAGTGAGCAATCGCTCTACGCGGCGAACGCACGACTTGAAGCACCATTAGTTGCAACTCCAACCAACAGTGACGACAGCACAAAAGTGCAACACGAGAACGCGACTTTGATCGCACAAACTGTACTCTTGTTGTGGTCACAACAAGACCTAGTTAAAAAGTCGAAGAAGTACTCTCTTCTTCTCGGTGAGGACAACTTTATATATGTAAGCCACAAGTCAGGAGAAATAATTGCGTCCATTCCCCTCAATGAGAATCAAACCCCCCAAGGGATTGCGCTTACAAAAGTTGATGTAGATAATTTCCAAAAAATACAACAAATATTGGATGCTCGTCAGAAATTACAGACTAAACCAAGTAATTTAGCTGGTGGTATAGAACTGTAAAGCAGCCAGAGCTATAGTTATACGGGTTAGATTCTAAAAACACATTTTACAAGCGTCTCGGCACAATGCCATTACTGCTCAACCCTACCCCCCTACATTAATTGCGGTTGGGAATGTTTTTTTAAGAACGCTAACCTTTCCCTCTCCGGTTGAGAAAGCAATGCCCAAGCCACTTGCCTCTCCTTACGTTCATAAAGTTCAAGAAAATCCACGACCAATTCCCACGAGTCGCACCCATATAGAATTTCAGGCATACTCAATTCAAATTCTACTATTTGTTGCGAGTCGCGGTTTAGCCGAATTTCCTCCAACTGTTCTTTATCCACAGTCAGTTCGACTTTTATAAGCTTATTAACCAAATGAGGATTTTCTAACGGGTCTAAATCCGGTACAAAAACTGTCCCCGACTGGCTGGAGATATAGTATTTCTTATATCTTTGGCTAGTTGGGGACAGTTCTGGGCTTTGTGAAAATCTCTTGTCAATCGCCTGTAACACAAAACGTGTAGTACTGTCAAATTTCGGTAAGGTGGTAGGATCTAGATCGTAGAAATACTTTCTTTCACCCCCTCCAACACGACGGCGATCGCGCACTATTTCAATACCTATTTTCTCCAAAACTCGTCTTAGCAAATAAGCCGGATCGCTATCAGCAGCAGCATTAATCGCCAACACAGCACGCAATTTGTAAGAATTTTTAACACAAACCCGTTTAAAATCAAGAATTAATTCCTCTTCCCCAGTCCATCCCCCAGATTTTCTACTCAACTTATCAACCAAAGAAGGCACACCCAAATCACACAACACGCTTGCTTGCATTGCACGGGAGCGCATATCCCAAATCTCATCACCGTAATTAAGGGATTTTAGCCAGCGCTCAACATCAAACATTTTTTGTTTTTCCAGATTATCCATAGCCCAGCGTAATTCCAGCCGACTGATATAATCTGGGTCTTTAAAGTGTTTTTCGTATATAAAATCAGCATCAAAATCAAAACCTGGTAGTCTATGTTTTAAAATTGCTTTTATAGCTTTGTGTCTATCTGATGGTGTCAGCATCATCGATTCCCAAAGCTTTAGAGCTTGCTCGTAACTTATATCTGATGCTGAATAAATAGATGAAGATTCCTCTTTCAGCCATTCGTCGCGAGCCTCATTAATATTTTTAAAAGACTCATAAACTTGCATGGACATTTCTGAGGCATTATGCCCTATATTCTGTAAATCTCGAATCAGCGATTCTCGCAAATTAGCACGACTGTGATTATCAAGTGCTGTATAGCTACAAACAGCTTTAAAATGTGGTGATTGCCACTTCTTAGAATTAGGATTAATCAATTGTTCGAGATTGTCAATCACACTAGTAGCCTCGTTTTTCTCAGGTAAATAATTGCAGATTCCCAACAAATCTATAGCTTGTTGGTGGTTGTTAAAATAATTGCGAGCCACAACTTCTGGAAGCGGAGAGCGAGAGGCTTGATTATCCAAGAGAGAATAAGTTTTGCAGAAGACAATCCGCTCTACAGGCTGTCTGTACCGTGCCAGCATCTGCATAATTTGCCGGTGGTTTATCACCCCAAAAAATGCACCGTACACCCGCTCAAAATAAGGAAGAGTAATATCCAAGCTACTTTCAGCGGTAGGAGATATCAATACTACTTGCGGTTTATTTTCTGCTAAATACTCGTTGGGGTTTTGCAGGAACTTGTTAACAGCAGAACTTGTCTTGGGGTCAGCTTTTGTATAGCTATCAACCCGTAAAACATCAAGACCAAAAGACTCTAAAACAATTTGTAAACCAACTAAGTTGCGTTGTGCGTCACTGACAACTAGCAATTTATTGCCAAGAGCAGCATCATAAACAAGTCCTTTCTCAAAGCCCCCACGAGCATTTTTCATTTCTCGGACTTGACCATTTTTCAGTACTTTCTTTTCACCACCATATACGCTGACATTCCATGCTGGAACTTGTCCTTTATTCCAAATTCCAAATATGTTTTTCCCAGAAATTTCTTGTAAATATCTAGAAGAAATTGCAGTGAGGTCAGCATCGAAGCAAAATACATAATCAGCTTCATGTATCAGACGAACAAAACTTTCAATAATAATCCGACGACGCTTGCGGCAGGTGCTTCCTGCTAGCATGTGCTGCAATAGTTTATCGACTTCTTCGAGGATTAAGACTTTTCGGGATGACAATAAAAAGCAAGAATCAACACAAGCAGCAATCCAAGAACAAAGCGAGCGTAACCTTTTATTTAAACGCTTGTCGGTAGTGGAAATATGATGGAGGTGAATGACTTTATCTTGAGATTTTTCACAAAATTGTTGTAGTAAAGAATTGCGGTAAGATAGTACGGTGCCTTCGCTAAAATGTTCGACAATTTTGAGGGCAAGTGTAGATTTACCAGTTGCCATTCCCGATTTCAAAAGATAAACACCTTTGGCGAGATTATTGAGGTTTAAGTTAAGGAATCTCTCTTCTTTTATCGAATCTGCCCACGGGGAGAAATCTTCTAAATATTGTTGCGCTGCTTGAACTCTTTCTTGGTAATCACCAAAATTAAGTGCCTTTTTATCAAACCAATTATCCTCTGACTGGAGTCCACCATGCTCACGGGCATACGCTAGGAATTGCTGCCAACTGATATAATCAATTTCGCTTCCAGAAGGCAGTTCGTCGATATCCTGGTGCTGTTCCTTATCAAGCTGTCCCCACCAACCAACACGGACGAATAATCCCAGGCTGCGGAAGAATTCGTATTGACGAATCCAGCGACGGATCACTTGGGGGTTTTTCACGTCCCCGGCATCTGGGAGAATTGTCGCGGTGGTTATATTAAAAGATGTGACAATTTCTTGAAATTGTTCGGGGGAACCGCTGAAGTTACCACTTGCTGCACCAATTGTTAGGCGATCGCGTTTGTGAGCGGCAATTAGGGGTTTGAGTAAACCCTCGGTAATCCATGCCTCGCCAGAAGTGTCGCCACCTGGAATAATGGTGATAGGTAGTTCGCCGTTTTGAAGGTGGCTGGATTTATAGCCTTTTAGCCAGCGATATTTGCCACCGTCGGCTTCGTTGTCAAGCCGAATTTGTCCGCCGTGGATTTCCCCAAGTTTGTTTATTGCGGGGCAGTATATCCCCTCAGATGCCACGCTAAGACTACTGGAGCGTACACCGGGGTAGTTTACGGGAAATAGGGCAGGTAGCCTAGAGCCAGGGGAAACACTGAAAAATCCGACTTGATCGATTATTTCATCAGTTAGTCCGCGCAATCGCAGGTTGTCCCGGTGACGACGAGATAATCCGAAATGTTGGGCTAATTTCTTAGTTGCAGCATTAATGGATGCTGGGGGGAGCTTTCCTTTGGCTTCTGCTTCTATTGCTTGTCTACGGTTACTTTCCCATTGCGATCGCAATTCCTCCCAACGCTCTAGTGAGCGATCGTCTCGCCCAGAGTCGGCACTTTCTGCAACCAGAATACCCCAAAATGCACCGCCCTTGGCATCGCCTAAATATTTCCAGCCGGGAATACTTTGGTGGGTGTTGAGGCACATTATAAGAGTGCGATCGCGTTTAATTTGGCAATCCCATTTGTTATTACCGCAGGCTGGACACAATAAGTGACGGTTAGTGCGGATAAAATCTTTTTTGTTAAATAAAGCAACCATGTTTACATCTCCTGGCAATAAAAGCGTGTTGCCCCGTGGAGAGAGTTGGTGCTAGTTGGTTCGTTTGATGTCGTAGCCAGAATGAATGGAAATTATTCGCATTCACGATCCGCTATATTCTTCAATCAAGATTAAAAATTTATTTGCGTGTCCTGTATCAGGCATCGTACCGAAAACCGTGTAATTTCCTGCACTTTTGGTCTGAAAACCCATATCCTGTCTTTCTTTTGATAGAAATCGAAGCACGCAAGTAAACAGTTGTTTCAAGTAAAGAATTGCTTTGCTGGCTTTCCCTCAGGAACCAGCTATAGAGAAACCAAATCCTTCTCACGGGAAAAAGTTGGACTCTATAGATGGGTGAAAAAATTATCCGATTCGGTTAAGGAGCGAAAGTTAGAGTCGTTATCAAGCCAAAAGTCAGATAATTTGTGAAATGTCAGCTTTTTCACACAATTTGAAGCTTGCGTCTTCCTTTCTTTCTGTAATCGGTAGAAATTAATTTGTCCACAGCAAGAAAATCCCAACTCGCGTAATGCTTTTACTAGTGCTGGGATATACAGCTTCTTTAATTCGGAATTCTTAGGTAAATCTAGCTCCGATGCTTGTGGAGACTGATTTTTATAATTTTTATCTGCGGTCGATTTTGGTTGATGCTCTGTAAGTAATACCATTTTTCGCTACCGGATGATTGTGGTGGTCATCGGTAGCCGCTATGGATCGTTAGCAAAAAACTGCAATTTAGCCTAAAATTGAGCTGTTACACAAAAAAATATTTGATTTGATTTTCTCTATAAAGTCAAAGTTGGTTGGTATTCCAACTTTGTTGTGAGCGACTGGTAATCGTCTCATTGGACTAGTGACTGGCAAGGCAACAACAGCGGTTGTATTTAACAAAGCGGTTGTATTTTAGGCTTCCTTCAGTTTCTTGGACTAACAACAAAGCGACTACCAGCTTTTTTCTTTTTTAGGAAATGCAAATTTACTTTTGGTCTTCATAGTCTCTTCACCTCTTAGATGCTTTTGTTTAACCCACAGAGTAGTACAATGAGCTACTCTAAGTAATCAACACTACTATACTGTAAAAAGTAGCTGAACATTTCTCAACTACCTCCTGATTTATGTCCTTCGTAAAGATTGACCCAAAGGACTGCTCGCCACTGGGAAAATTTATCCTTGAATATATGGAAGAAACCGGCACACCCATGCAACACCTCGCTAACCGGGCTGGTTTAACACGACCTGGATTGCGAGGGATGTGCTTTGTACAAGGGAATCCGACAGAAAGCAGCTTGATAAAACTTGCTCGCGCAATGGGGGTAGCACCTGCCCAACTGTATAAATTAGCGTACCAAAACAGAGTTGAAAATCCCTACAACGCTGATGCAATCGACCTCTTCATTGAGGGAGTTGATACTATTCTTAAAGCAATGCGTAAAGTAGTTGAACAACAACCCGAACATCAAAGACCTTCCGAATCGGAGCTTCTTGAGAGAGCTATTAGGACTGTTAAGTCGTTACAAGGGTAGGAATTTTTTTGCTACCACGCTCCCATAGGTCACAACCAACACTCAGGCAAACACCAAAAAAGATAACAGACTGGAATTATAAGTTTAAAAGTCAGTTACTACTGTGAAAATCCAGATTTTTATAGTAGTAACTAAAAATATTGATGCAAACCAATTAACTATGGCACTTCTGTTATTTAAAAAGCTGAAACCCTTATAGAATCAGCAAGTGCAATAAGAGTCAAAAAAGTGCAACTACACGTTCTGGCAGTTCAATTTTAATGAGTGTGTCGCCACGTTGCAATGCCTGCACTCAACACATGTCACAACATCAAACCCTTATAAACACAGGGTTTAAATCTGCTGCAATAGTATAAGCAATACAAGAAGTAATCTAAAAATACTACAAACGGCAGAACTACTGTTTCAGCCCTATAGCTGTATGGCAATATGGCAGTTTTGGCAGTAAGAAAATAAACCAAAATTTAGGATTTTTCCTGCTTTTGTCGTCTTTGCTCCAAAGCTTCCTTCATTAGAACCACCATCATTTGACTGACGGTTCGGCTTTCGTCAACAGCCAAGTTATCGATTTCGCTATAAATTTCAATAGGTACAACTATACTAGTTTTCTTACTTTTTTCTGGATTGACGGGCATCCCTATCTTCCATGTGCTTCACTCATCAGCCCCGCTAATTATCGCATAAGTTTTTTGTCAAAAAACTTAATGACTCCAAGGTGAAGATTAGTGCTTCACTTAGCTTCACCTATGCTAGTATTATTCTGTTTGGTAATACGACAATTATGGCACTGACAAATAATGCACGATTGAAAGCTTTTTTTGAGCTTAAATACGGCAAGCCAATTTCAGATAGGTCATGGTACAGAATTAAATCTGATATTAGAGTTTTAGGGCTGGAAGTAAACCTTGAAACAGTAGGTATGGCAGCAGATTTAAAGAAAAAAACCATGTTCCTAAAATTGCCGTTATTCATACTTATGGAACAGTATTTAGCAGCTGTAAACGACACCAACAATATAGTTGTATCCGGTGAAGAGGTCTTCAAATATCTCCAAAAAATAACGGAGAGTAAAGCTCATAAGACAACAATTATTAGGTGGTTCGCTTCCGTTGAACCTGTAAATAATCGACACTTTGATAAAAACAGAAAATACGCAGGTAAAGAACTAATACCTGTAGTATTAGCAGCAAGATTATACGTCAAAAAACACTTGCCTGACGCAACCAACAAATCAGTAAATCCCCAGACTGTTAATATCAAATCCAAACAAGTTGCGTAACGGTCGCTAAAGGAGAAATCAAATGACCACCTACACCAAAAGAATCCAATCTCGGCTCAACCGCATGGGCATTAAAAAATCACTAGCTGAAATAAGAGAAGTTTACACTTATCTTGTTGTTGATAAAGATAACCCAACAGAAGAAGAAATTACTTCTATAGTAGAAAGTTTTATGACTGCAATCGCAGCAATTGAAACAACAGAAACAGCCTCAGAATTAACAACAATCCAATCTTCAGATGAACAACAATCGCCCCAGTCGGAAAAAGTAACAAATAATCCAATTCAGCCAGTGTCAGCAACACAAGCTGAATTAGATGGAGTTGACGAAATACTGAGTCAGGAGAGCGGTGAAGTAGTAGAAACATCATCCATAGTATTTAGTACCGAACAGAAGCAAGATTTAATCACAACCCAAGCATCATTTTTAGGGATTGAACTATCTGATGTAGAAGTAGCCGACTTAGCATCAACCGTTGGGGATAAATTCACAGATTATGCAGAATTTATTCGAGAAGTAACTTCAGCAATTAAATTGTATGCCGACCATCACTATGATTCTTTAGAACAATCCATCGAAGATACCCATAAAGATTTAAAGAATCATTTTGCATACCGAGAAAGGCAACTCAATCAAAAGTTTGTAGAAGGTTTAGGCAATGTGAAAACGGCACTGTCGGTGAGCCAGTCAAACCTCAAAAGAACAAAAGCTACAATCCTCTCACGGCTCAACATCAAGGGAGCATAAACTTTATTTCTTGATATTGGGGCTGTGTTTTTTACCGCTATTAATTCAATTGTTGTGGAGTTTCCGACCTTTGACCCCCAGCCAGCAACGACAAAGGTTAGTCGAGCTTTCTTTTCATCTGTAAAGAACATTGCAAGGATTAATTATGAAAAACAAAGCCAAAGTTCGTGACCACGTATCAGGCTACGGTAAGCAAATAACCAAAGCTACAAATCTTCATTTTGGCATCAACAATGCTTTGATTATCAAAGCCGTAAACGGAGACGAGAAAGCCCTTAAACAGATTGGCGATATGGGTAAGCTGGGGGAGAGACTAGCTACGTCTATGCCACTTATCCGCGAGAATCTTAAAGCTTATATCGAGGGAACAACCGAATACAACACAGCCCTAGCTGATATTTATAAAAGTGGTGGTAAAGGTGCTGCTTCAATTGATAAATCTGCTAGCGATGTAAAGATCGAAAACAGCCGTTACAACAACCTGATTTCAGAGTATAAAACTAGTTTATTTGCCAAGCTAGAGTCTGAGAATCAACGTCACGATGATGCGCTGGACGTGATTGAATTACAGGCTTGGATAGATACTCAAATGGCTACAGTTAACGCCAAAGCTAGCCTTGAATCTATCAGCAATAAGCCATTCTTAGCGCAAATGAAAGCCGACGCGGATTACGAAGATAAAAAGATTAAACACCTACTAGAGAATGGCTCAGACAGCGATTTAAGCCTGATTCCCAAAAAGCATTACTCAACAAACCCAGTAATTAAGTTTTGGAACAATATTAGAGATATTTTCAGTTAATTAAAAAACCTCCAGACAGAATTGTAACTGGAGGATATTTTCAGTTAATTAAAAAGCCTCCAGACAGAATTGTAACTGGAGGTAAAAAATAAACAATTCATTGCTTATTTTTATGATGCCTGAATTTGAATTAGGAGAGGATACCAGCCAAGAATCAAATTATCCAATCCAAGAAGATACTGCATTTACTCCCGATGAAATCTCAGCTATTAAAGCCTACAAAGATAATCTCAACCGAAAGCTGAGTAAGAATCGAAGTATCTTAAAGGGATTAGAGACAAGCTTTTGGGGAATTACTTCCTACAGTTTAGCTAGATTTTTGATTATTACCAGTGGAACACAAGGAATAGCATTAGCAATAGCATCAATCCTCTTAATCAATCAAATAACCAATAGAGAAGTATTTGATGGAATAAATATTAATCGTAAAGATGGACAATGGTCAGCTGACAATATGGGCAAACTTATCAAATTTGGATTTTCAACCTTAGTAACTGCATTTGTAATATGGAGTGCCTTGGGTAGTTTTTTGAACATTGTTAACTCATCAAAACAAACCTACAACCAATTGCAGGATACAGTTACAGCTTTCAATAAGCTACCAGAAGACAAGCAAAATGGATTTATTGTTGTAGGTGGTTTACTCGTCTTAGCTGGTATCTACACGATTATTGACTCAAAAAGAAGATGAAAGTCTACTCAGGGTTAACAGTTATCGGGGTAGTAATTGCTTTATCAAGTGCGATGTATTTAAGTCAGTCGAATCGTCCGTATGACCTAGTAGCAATTAAATTCTGCCCGAAAACTGCCAACTTACCACCTCGCTACGGTGAAGAATTTAGTCAACGTTCGCAAGAGACTTTAGATAAAAAGTATTGCTCTTACGAACATAAATTGCTCAAAGAGATATGGTCACAAAAGCAATTTGAATCGTCTACACCATTACCCGAATCATCATTCAGCATTCGTCACATTCCTGCTAGTAATAAGAATGCAATTTGGTTTTTAGTTGCTCCTGTAGCTTCTGGAATCGCTTACTTAAGTTGGACTAAAAAGGCAGAAATAGACGAACTCTCAGCACACTACGAGTTAGAAGCTTATAAAAATTGTATTAAATTAACCACAGTTTCGAGTCAAAATGAGAGAGAATTTAAGACGCTTCAAACTAATCAAACATGGGATAAACAAAAAGTAAAGCATGGTTTTATATCCATTGAAGCGATGCAAGATAAGTTAAAACGTTCCTCTCTTATACAGGATAAAACCCACACATCTACTCTCAAACAGTTTGACTTAGCCGATTCCGATATGGATAAAAAGATTGCTGAAAACTTGAAAGATAAACACAAAGCTGATAAAGAATCCCAAAAGATACTAGGTAAAAAGTCCGGTAATGATTCAGAAACATCAAGTAACCCAGATTCCTATATCCAAGAAAGAGTCAACCAACTATTAGAAGCATTAAAACAATGGGAAGATGGTTGGTTGTACACAATTATCAAAAATAATAAACCTTTGTGGTTAATTGGTTCCCAAGGAAGCGGTAAAACTAACACAGCAGGGTGTATTGCAATCATCCGTAAATATTGCTTTGATGCTCCAATATATCAGCTTATCGACCGTCACGCTACGGGTGAAAATTGGCAGGTGTGGCAATTATTAGATGCACAAATTAAAGCAGAATCAGAATCAGAAATCGGACAGGCTTTAGAGGATGCTTGCTCACGTTGGTTAACGAGAATTAAAGAAGTACCAAAACAAAAGCAACAGCTAGTTATTGATGAATTTACCAACCTCAAGAAAATAGCATCTTGTAAAGAATCAGCTATGAAGTTTTTCTCCATGCACCTTACTGATACCAGAAAAGCGGGCATAGTATTTTATTGGCATCAATCATTATTTTACCAATGAAAGCACCGTAGAAGGTACATTTGAAGCACGTAAGGCTGGCACGATTCAAATCAAAAAGTTTTCTGCAAATGGTGAAACACCATTACCAAGAGTACAAATTGTACATGGTTTGGTGGATAGCAATGGGAATGAATTAGAAGAAGTTGAGGTGACGCTACCTAGTTGGTTTGAGGCAGTCAAGATTTACAACCATTTCAACGGTAGTAAACTCGACTTTGAAGGATAACTAATGAATAACCAACCAAATTTATTTAAGATGACTTAATTCAGATTGATAGCATCAATTAATTCATTTTCATAAAAATATAGCTACCATAACAGGATTTATATTTATTCAGACAATTGTAATTAACATACGTTTACAACCCGCGATTGCATCGCTGGAAGGATTATATTGTCGTAAGTAAGAACGTTTGCATACAAGCAACTGGAATACATTATTTTTTTTGATAAAAAAAGGTAAAATAATACTAATTGTATCTACAAAATTTCAGATAATAAAATTAAATGACGCGCTTTATACATGACAAGTTCGCCAAGGACTATCTTGAAGAGTTACTAAAAGATTACGGAGAAGTCAAGCCGTCGGAAAAAGTTTCAGGAGAGATTAAAGAAATAGATGTTTTATTCACTCCTTCTAAACAGCAAAGCTCTAATTTACAAGTGCTGGGATTACTCGGAAGATTTGCCGAATATCCTGCAATATTAGAACCATTCCGCAATCCTGCCTCTACCGACGAAATATGCGATTGTATTCTAAAATTATTAGAAGTAAAGGGTGGATTGCGACGAGAAGCCAAAGCAAATAAAACCAAACTCCAAGAAGAGAAAATACCCAAATTGTGGATTTTTACTCCAACCATATCTGAACGCTTATTATTTAGCTTTAACGTTAACCAAAAAGAGGGGTGGTTATCAGGAGTATACTTTTTAGGTGATGCCTTACGGACAGCAATTGTAGCGATACATCAATTACCGGAAACACCGGAGACGTTGTGGTTGAGATTATTGGGTAGAGGAAGTAAACAAGAACAAGCTATTGTCGAGTTGCAAGCGTTACCATTAAATCATCCATACCAAAAGGCAACACTCGAATTAGTTTACAACTTGCGTGAAAATTTGAGAATTAATCAAGAATTATCAGAAGATGATCGGGAGTTAATTATGCGATTAGAACCACTTTACCAAAGAGATAGGGAACAAGCTATACAGTTCGGAAATAAACAAGGAGAACAACGTCTAGTTCTACGCTTACTCAATCGCCGTATTGGTGAAATTGATGCATCATTAATCGAGCGAGTTCAAGGATTATCTATTGAACAATTAGAGAATTTAGGAGAAGCATTATTAGACTTTTCTAGTGTTGCTGATTTATCAGCTTGGTTGAGCCAACAAGAAGAATAAATAACCGGGAAAATAGTTAAATTTTGACACTCTCAAAATAGAATTCGGGAGAGTGTCAATGACAAATAGTTTATTACATTAAGCTGTCGTCAATGCCCATACCCCATACCCTTCTTAATCCCATAACGACACACTTGGATGTGAGTCGCCCCGTCAGTTTAAATGTTGATAAAAATTATTTCTTATGATAAAGAATCCGCAAGGAATAGGGTCATCCCAACGTCAATTCACCCGATGGCATATCAACAACCAACCGTCGAGTAGTTAGCCATTGACGACCGAGTAAAACTTCAGTTAAATCTTTACCAACGTGAACGGGAATGTCGAACTCACGTTGCATCAATTCGTACCTTACCTGCGTAGATGTCAAATCTTACATCTCCCCGTGCAGGGAGCATAATTTGTTGGTCAAAATAAGTCCAACCAAGTGCATCTAAATCTTGGTCATTAATTGCCAACCAGTATGAAAAACCTGTGTCGAGCATCGCATCAACTGGTAATTCTAATCCATCGGATGTTATTAAATTAATCTCGAAAAGTAGCGCATCCTCATCACCAAAAAAACCGTCTATCATATCGTGCCGCAAGCCCCAGATTCATTAATTCGGAAAGTATGGTGTATTTTACCAGGATGCTTTTCACGACACTGTTGCCAAACCACTTCTAAATTTTTATCGACGAAATACTCTCCACTATCGGGTTCAACCGTCATATACCAGTTGTAATGAGTCTCAATCAATTCCGATTTGACTTTATCAAATATTGGTTTACAACGTTGGTAAAAAGCTTCGCGTTCGGCTGAACGTTGCGCTTTTTGTTCCTCTGTCCACTGGATTGAAGGGAATATTCGTCCCCTGCGTGCGGTACGAGTCGGTTTGGTTTCAGTCATGGTTGGTTCAAAGCACAATTGCAATATCTATATTGGACAGCATTTTTCACCCACGGTAGTCGTGACCGATGCGAGAGGGAGCAAACCACCCGAAGCGATGGTGGGTGTTGGTGAGCGCTGGTGCTTTTATAATAGCGACTATCTTTGATTTTTATTTAACTATCCTTTTTCAACATAGCAGTCAACAAATCAGACATCTCCAAGGAGTCTCTATTTCGATTATCATCATAAATCATCAATGTCCTGGGGTCAGCATGGCGACTTAACTTCTGCACCTTTCTAATATTCCCATCCGTCGCATCCAACGCCGCCGTAATCGCGCTATGCCTTACCCTATGCGGTGACATCGGCTTTTTGACACCCGCCGCCTTAAAAGCACGCGCCACTATTTTATGAATAGCATCCCCCGTCAACCTATGCCCAGAGTTATGGAAATCCAACGCCGTAAAAATTGGTAAATTCTCATTATTATCCCCCCTAGCAATCAACCAAATAGCAATAGAATTCGCCACATCCTTAGACATATCAATATACTCTTCATTCGTCCCCTGACCCTTACCCAAAATTCTTAACTTCCGCCCATAAAAATCAAAATCACTCACATTTAACTGACACACCTCATTCCTTCTTAAAGCCAAACCCCACAGCACCAGAAAAATGGCATAATTGCGCTTACCAATCAACGTTTCCCTATCAAATTGTCCAATAACTTTAGCTATTGTTTTACTATCAACACCCCTAGTATCCCGGTAAGCTTTTACTTTCTCAGACTCCACATCTTCCAAAGAATAGTTACAAACACCCAACTTTCTACCCATCTTCGCTAAGGATTTAATAGCAGCCAAACGCCGATTAACAGTAGCTTCCCGCACCCCACTTTGAATTAACAGCGCCTTATATTTCAACACCACATGCACAGCCTGCTCCCGCGTCAGGTGTAAAAACTCCAACACACTATCCCGATTGGGTAACACAGAAGTCATCTTCAAAAAAAAGTCTTTAATATCTTTCTCATAAGCCCTTCTGGTATTCGGATTTCGCTTGTCTGCCAAAAGTTGAGCCAACACATCTGGATCTGAGTGTAGCGGCTGGGAAAAATACCTGACAACCGGCGCATCCAAACAAGCCTCCAACGAGAGCTTGACAATTTCACCCCTTTCTGATTCATTTTGCATAATACCCGACGCAGACGTTAGCGATAATGTAGGTTTCCAATAACGCATATCATATTACGTACACTCATTACCACAAAAGTTATATTTAATAATCCACTTCTTCTCGGGGTGCGGAATTCATCTGGTGTTTGATATCAATGCCTTCTATGTGAAATTGCTGCCTTGATATCAAGATTGATAGCTTTAGCAACGGTCAGCAGAGTATAGAAAACTGTACAGAAAGTTGTCTGTCATGATAAGGGACAAGGACCAAGGCTTTTACCTAGAAAAAAGATACCAGCCGTCCCACAAGCGATCCGCAACACCCAACAGATAATTCAAAAACACGGCTGGTATCTTTTTTTTACGGTTTCCCCTAAGAAGAAATGCAGAACCTTGTTTATTAGATCCACAGGCACAATATACGATACCGAGAGCGTGAAGGTTCTGCATTTTATAGAGCTATTTTGATTGTGGGCGATCGCTCATTGTTTGTTCGTCGCTCCACAGTGCCGGTGTGGTGTACATATATATAGATGCAGTTCAAATTTTTGTTTGTTGCTCCGTTTTACTTTGACGAGTTACTCAGCATCGTTATTAACCTTTTAAGTTGACCAACCCGCTTACGCTGGTCGTACCTACGTTTGGCATCTGTGGTAATTTTCTCACGTAACGTATTATCTTCACTAGCCACTGTCCAAGCTGCTTCTAGGAAGGTTTCAACTGTAATTCCCCGTATGCGGCAAAATTGTGTCAGTTTTTGGTCAAGGTCTTTTTCTAAAACAATCGCCGAGTGCCGCTTGGTTTCTGGGTATTGTTCGAGTTCGGCGATTAGTGCAGCTTCTCTATCAGCACCATTAGTTGTAGTTGGACTTTCTACTGACTCTACTGGCAACGGTAGTGTTGC
Source organism: Plectonema radiosum NIES-515 (assembly GCF_025753815.1). Classification (GTDB taxonomy): domain Bacteria; phylum Cyanobacteriota; class Cyanobacteriia; order Cyanobacteriales; family Nostocaceae; genus Hassallia; species Hassallia radiosum_A. Next base: position 38,320 of record NZ_JAOWRF010000170.1, read on the forward strand.
AGCTTCTTCAAGTTCAAGTTCTTTTTCTGATTGAGATCCTTGCTGAACGAGCGCATCAATTCTTGGTTCAACAGTTCGGCGGTTGCGTTTGTTGCGGAGTTGGTTAAGTATATTATCATCCATTGTTTATTCCCAACCCAATGTGTGTGCTAATTTTCTCGATTAAGATTTCAAACGGATATTCTAAGTCTTGATATCCCAACTCGCTAAGGGTTATACGTTTGTTGATTGCTTGTTTGAAACGTTCCGATTCCCGGATGGAGGGTAGAACTAATTGTTCGCCAACTTCAGAGCGCATAGAGTCAACAGATGCCCGACTTTCTTGAGCTTGGGTGTTACCAAACCAGCGATCGCGAAATGGCAGAACACCTAATACTTCGGCATCGGTTGCTCCCACATCGCGCAGACCATTGAGTAAGTCAAGGGTTCTGATTAAGGAACCATAACCTTTTACTGATGCTTCTGCTGGGATGACCAAAAAATCTGCTGCCCCCAGAACCGTTAAACAAATTTGCGATCGCTGCGGTGGAGCATCGATAATGCACACTTTGAAGATTTTGGCAACTGCTTCTAATCTACGTTTGAGTAGGGTTGCACCCACCCCGCTATTAGATAGATAGTCCTGTACGGTATCGAGTTGGTCGTCGGCGGGGATGAGAAATAAATTGTCGTTATATGCGGTGGGGTATATGCTATCTTCGGCGGGAACTGTTTTTTTGAGAAATTCCAGTAAGGTTGGTTGGTTGGCTTCCAACTCAAACCCTAAATAAGTAGTGAGGTTGTGCTGCGGGTCAGAGTCAATCATTAATGTGGGACAACAGGAGCGTGCAAGCAGCCGACCTAGAAATAAGGCTGTTGTCGTCTTCCCCTGTCCCCCACTGAGGCTGGCGATGCTAATTGTCAGCATATATAAATTTATTAAATTAACTTTTTAACTTAAAGTTATTTGGTTATTTTGTCAAATGGTAAATTAATAAAATTAGCTTTTAATAAAATTAGCTTTTTAACAAAGAGTAAACCTTCTTTCTTTGAGTCCGCACTTTAATCCTCTATCGATGACAACTTAATATCCATGTAGGTGAACGTATTTACAGCATTACAACTCGTAGGCAGCCATCAGTGAGAGGTTAAGGTAATTGCACTTTTGTCAATCAGTTAAAATACTCAAAAATTTTTGGAAGTCCCTTATTTACCAGTTGACGCAATAGGGTATCCATATATGGTTGAACCTGCTCCGGGGAAATATTGGTGATGCTTGCCAATACCCGAACGATATTCTCTAACTCGTCCCGATGTTGTTCTCGCAAACTTTGTAGGTGGTGGTAAACCAGGGCTTCCTGGGTGCTGCCTTCATAGGTATCTGAATTCATAAGCGTCCCATTGTCGTATGCGCTCTTCTTATTATGAAAGGTTTTAAGGCTTCATCAATGACTGTGTAAGGTGTGTAAGATAACGCCTGTTATGCTTGTTTTTGTATTTTTTGGCGTGACGATGACGCTTCCGCGCCCGTGAAGAAAGCGATCGCATGAGTCCATGCGATGATTGTATGGACTCATCACATGGCAGCCAAGTTTACCTAAATACCTCTCCGTGCTAGGATTTTCTGATGATACCGTTTGGGCGCTGCTCCCGTAACCCGTTAGGGGGGTGTGTAGACCATTGTAGACTAGATCGGGATACCGTTACTTTGGATGAAATTCGTTCTTGGTCTATTCCGAAATAGACCAATTCTTCAGTACACTCAAAAACAGACCAGGATGTTCAAACCAAAAACGAGTTGGTTGATCAGGCGCTATCCCAGTACGCCAAAGTTGACAGACTCAATGCGCTGTTTGTCGCACACAGTCACTTTGACCATGCACTTGACGTTGCCTATATCGCCAAAAAGACTGTAGCGCAATTGTACGGGTCAGAATCGACCCTGAACATTGGTCAAGGGGGAGGCGTACCCGAAGATCAAATGACGCTGTACGATCCGGGCAAGGAAGTGAAAGTTGGCAAGTTTAATGTGACCGTCCTGCGTTCCCAGCACTCGCGTTCTACTCCCATCAACGATGACCTGGGTCAGGTCATTAACACACCGCTCACACAACCCACAATGCTCCGCAACTATGTAGAAGGTAATTCGTTTGACTTTCTGATCAAGCATGGTCATCACTCTATTCTGGTGAAACCCTCTGCCAACTTCATCTGGGGTGCGCTGGAGCAAGTGCCGCCGGTTAATGTCCTCTTCCTGGCAATGGGAACGGCAGGCTCCCAGACGGCAGGCTCCCAGACGGCAGGCTCCCAGCCGGGGGAGTGCCCTGAGTACCGGGACTTACTAAAGCACTTCTACGATCAGACCGTGGGCAAGTTAAAGCCTCAGCTTGAGCTTGTGATTCCCATACACTGGGATCACTTCTTTTGTCCACTGAAACCGGACGAGACCCTCTATGCCTTGGATAATAACGATTTGACCGTTGGCTTCGACTTTCTGGTGGAACACCTTACAGGCGACGGGATCAATTTCGGAATCATGCAGAAGGGCTTTCATAGCGTGATGTTGTCTGACAATAAACGGGACTGCACCTGATCACTTCGTCCATGACAAGAAGTCAGCACTCAAGCCCACTCCTAGATTGAGTGGGATGAGCTTAATTTCAGGCTCATACTGCTCTACTGAAAGACAACCTCTGTTGAAGTACCATCACCAGAAATATCACACTTTCATGTTCGGCTGTGGGATTTTCTCATGATAAACTGACTTGAAAATAAAACTTTGGCTATAAACCAACAGAAATAGGTGACTGTTAACCATAAATATGAATGTTTATAAACCGCAAGATAGTAAAATGACCCTAACTCAACAACAAACATACTGGCAACAGCAGCTTGGGGGTGATATGCCTGTGTTAGAAATTCCATTAGATTATCCACGCTCACCGCAGCAGTCATTCATTAGAGCCAAGGAAGCTGTTGAGCTTGATGAGAAGCTCTGCTTAGAACTCAATAAATTTTGTCTAAGTGAGAACGTCACTCTTTTTACTACGCTCCTTGCTGCATTTAAGGTTCTTTTGCTTCGTTACACGGGACAGAAAGATATCATTGTAGGGTCCCTGTCTGCTGATAGTCTTCAGGAAAAAGAGGGAGCAAACCCTGAAAGATTCATCAATCCAGTAGTGCTCAGAACAAATTTAACCGAAGAGCTAACTGCTAGAGAACTTTTAAAGCGGGTTGGTAACAAAGTTGAGGCAGCGGCACAGAATCGCGATTACCCCTTTGAGAAGTTGGTTGCAGCAGTTAATGGGGAGCAGAATTTAACAAGAGCGCTGATTTTTCAAGTGATGTTGGTGCTATGCGATGTACCGTTTTGTCTTTCACAAACACCAATTTGCGAAGAGAATCTGGTGGAACAGGAACATAGCGCTTTGTGCGACTTAGTTGTTTTGGCTTCTAAAAAAGAAGGGAACTTAATCATAATTGGTGAATACAACGCTGAGTTGTTTGAGTCAGCCTCGATTAGGCGAATGTTAGGGCATTTGCAGATCTTACTGGAAAACCTCATCGCCAATCCAAATCAGTGTATTTCCACCTTGCCCCTGCTAACTCTTCGAGAGCGACACCAATTATTAGTAGAGTGGAACAACACCACAAAAGAGTATCCCAAAGATAAGTGTATCCATCAGTTGTTTGAGGAGCAGGTAACGCTTACGCCCGACGCCATTGCGGTAGTCTTTGAAGGAGAACAACTGACCTATAAAGAACTTAACCAACGGGCGAACAGGATAGCACATCACCTGCAACGCCTGGGCGTAGGGACTGAAGTGCTAGTGGGGATATGCGTAGAGCGATCGCTAGAGATGGTAGTGGGATTGCTTGGCATCCTCAAAGCAGGTGGAGCGTATGTGCCCCTTGACCCAACTTATCCTTCCGAGCGTTTGGTCTTCATGCTAGAAGACGCATCTGTGCCAGTGCTGCTAACGATGGCGAAGTTAGTAGAGTCGCTTCCTAAACATCAAGCACGAATTGTCTGTCTGGACACAGACTGGGAGGTCATTGCCCAACAAAGCCAGGAGAATCTTAAAACCAGCGTGACACCCGACAAAACGATTTATGTCGTTTACACCTCTGGCTCAACAGGGTTACCTAAAGGAGTTCCTGTTCCTCATCTGGCAGTGAGCCGTTTGGTAATTAACACAAACTACATTAATATAGGGTCAAAAGATGTAATTGCTCAAGTCTCGAACAGTTCTTTCGACGCTGCTACATTCGAGATTTGGGGAGCCTTACTTAACGGGGCGAAGCTCGTTGTGATAGCTAAGGATGTAGCGCTTTCACCCTTGGATTTTGCAGCCGCGATCAAAGAGCAAGGCATTACCGTATTGTTCTTGACGACCGCTTTGTTCAATTTGGTAGCAAGGGAAGTCCCGTGCGCTTTCTCTTCGGTGAAACACCTCCTATTTGGAGGAGAAGCTGTGGATCTGCGGTGGGTCAAAAAAGTGCTGAAGAATGATCCACCTGTACGGTTGCTTCATGTTTATGGACCTACCGAAAGTACAACATTCACCACTTGGTATTTGGTACAAGATGTTCCAGAAGGGGCAAAAACCATTCCCATCGGTCGCCCCATAGCCAACACTCACTGTTTTGTGCTCGACGACCACCTACAACCCGTCCCCATCGGTGTCCCTGGAGAATTGTACATCGGTGGAGATGGTCTGGCACAGGGCTACCTCAACCGTCCGGATTTGACAAATGAAAAATTTATCCCCAACCCCATAAGCAATGAGCCGGGGTCACGTCTGTACAAAACAGGAGACAAAGCACGTTACCTAAGTGACGGCAACATCCAGTTTCTGGGTCGCATTGACAATCAGGTGAAGCTTCGCGGCTTCCGCATCGAACTTGGGGAAATTGAAGCAGCACTTTTGCAACATCCAAAGGTGCGGGACGCCGTTGTTATTGTCCGGGAGGATACCTATGGCGACAAGCGCCTAGTGGCTTATATCGTTGGTCACTCACAAATCTTTACAGCGCCTACAACGACCGGGGACTTGTATGCCGAACACATCTCGAACTGGCAAACACTCTACGAAAAAATTTATAGTCAGACCCCTACCCATCGAAACCAGAATTTTAACATTATTGGCTGGAACAGTAGCTATACAGACAAGTCTATCCCAGAAGACCAGATGCGCGAGTGGGTAGAGCATACCGTTGAGCGGATTCTATCATTAAAACCCCAACGCGTGCTAGAAATTGGTTGCGGAACCGGACTGCTACTATCCCGAATTGCTCCCCACTGCACCCAGTACTGGGGTACGGATTTCTCGCAACAAGCGCTCAAGCATACTGAGCAACTGACAAGATCGCAGCCGGGATTGAAACAGGTGTCTCTTAAGATGAGGATGGCAGATAACTTTGAGGGCATAGAGGCAGACGCCTTCGATACAGTCATCCTTAACTCAGTGATTCAATATTTTCCCAGCATCGACTATTTACTGCGAGTTTTAGAGGGGGCAGTGAATGCGGTAAGCAGTGGAGGTTGTATTTTCGTGGGGGATGTGCGGAGCCTGCCGCTACTTGAGGCATACCACGCTTCTATTGCGCTGTATCAGGCACCGCAGGAGCTTGAGCGAGATTTGCTGCTCGAACGCGTGCGAAAGCAGGTGGCTACTGAAGAAGAACTGGTCATCAACCCAGCTTTCTTCACCGCACTGGCGCAGCATCTACCACAGATCGGTCATGTTCAGATTCTACCCAAGCATGGTCGCCATCATAATGAACTTACCAAGTTTCGCTACGATGTGATTCTGCATATAGGCTCGCGGGTTCCTTCGACCAAAAATATTCAATGGTTGGACTGGCAGCCGGATTGGACAAGTGCATCCATCCGCCAGTTGCTGCAAGCAACCGAGCCAGAAATGCTTGGATTGCGACACGTACCGAATGCACGTTTAGAGGCAGAAATCAAAACTCTCAAATGGCTGAGTAGTAACTCTGAACACCAAACAGTAGGGGAATGGCGTTCCAATGCAGAGCAACAATCGCCAGTAGGAATAGATCCAGAAGAGCTATGGTCATTAAGCCACGACTTACCATATAGTATCGACATTAGCTGGTTAGGAGCTAGTGCAGATGGTAGTTATGACGTAATTTTTCGACACCATGCCATAACAGAAGAAGTAGAATTTCCGCCAGCAGACTGCACTGATATATCCACAGTTTTCCTTAAATCTTGGAGCAACTATGCCAACAAACCACTACAAGGTAAAGTTGCTCAAAAGCTGATCCCACTCCTCCGCAGCTTCTTACAAGAAAAACTACCCGATTATATGGTGCCAAATGCCTTCATGCTGCTGGACACCTTGCCGCTGACCCCCAACGGCAAAATTGATCGCCAAGCGCTGCCAGTACCCGACTTCACCACACCAAATCTGCAAGAAAATTTTGTCGCACCGAGTACGCATATTGAAAAGGTGCTAGCAGAAATTTGGTCCCAAGTGCTGGGCGTCGAGCGAATTGGCATCTACGACAAATTCTTGGAATTGGGCGGACATTCCTTACTGGCTATTCAGATAGTAAGTCGGTTGCGCGACATCTTAAAGGTGGAGTTACCTATGGATAGCTTGTTTGGCTCTCCAACAATAGCCGAACTGCAAGAGCGCATTGAGGCGGAACGCGATCTATTGCCTTTCAAGCAAACTCCCCCGATCCAAAGAGTTTCTAGGAACCAAAACTTGCCTCTCTCATGGAGTCAGGAGCAACTGTGGTTCCTTGCACAATTAGAACCCGATACTCCAGTTTATAACGAACCCTGCACCATTTGCTTTGGGGAAGCGATCAACATTAATGCCCTAGAAAAAGCCCTCAACGAAATTATTAAACGTCACGAAAGCCTGCGAACGCACTTCATTACAGTAGATGGAGAACCATCTCAGGTTATTGCTTCACCAACCACTTTTAATCTACCAGTAGTCGATCTGAGGCAACTCCCACAACAAGAGCGCTGTGCTGAAGCTTTGCGGCTAGCCACAATAGATGCCTTGCAGCAGTTTGATTTAACAACAGGACCACTGCTGCGAGCTACGTTAATGCAGATAGCAGACGTTGACTACAGGTTATTCCTAACTTTTCACCACATTATCATTGATGGTGTATCTATAAGCAGCGTATTCCTTCCAGAGCTAGCGGCACTTTACAAAACTTTCTCTACGGTCGTGTCATCATCTCTTCCAGAACTGCCCGTACAGTACGCCGACTTTGCTGTTTGGCAACGGCAGTGGTTTACAGAAGAAATTCTGGCTCGTCAGCTTAAATACTGGAAGCAGCAGCTAGCCGACTTGCCCGTACTACAGTTGCCATATGACCGTCCACGGTTAGCTGTCCAGACTTTCCGGGGTGCAAGGCAATATTTGACGCTATCCAAAGAGTTAACCCAAGCGCTCAAAACACTCTCGCAGCAGTCGGGGGTCACGCTTTACATGACGCTGTTGGCGGTATTCAAAACCTTGCTCTACCGCTACACTGGGCAAGAAGACATTGTTGTAGGTACTGTCAGTGCGGGTCGCAACAGACCGGAGATTTCGGGGCTAGCGGGGTATTTCGTCAACACCTTGGTGTTGCGTACCGATCTGTCGCTTAATCCTAATTTCCGAGAGCTACTGTCTCGGATACGCGAAGTAACCTTGGGGGCTTATGCCCATGAAGACTTGCCCTACCAGAAGCTAGTAAATACACTCCAACCGGAGCGAAACCTAAGCCAGAACCCCCTGTTCCAAGTAGCCTTTGTTCTAGAACCTCCTATGCCATCTTTGATTTCGGGTTGGACTGTAAGTTACGCGGATATCCAAACCGACACTGCAAAGTTCGATCTGACGCTTGCACTGGACTCTAGATCAGAAGGGATTATTGGTAACATAGAGTATAATACAGATTTGTTTGAGGCTGCCACTATCTCGCGAATGATAGGACATTTTAAGACTTTGCTTGCAGGAATTGTTGCTAACCCTCAAGCGCGAGTTTCAGAATTGCCCCTGCTGACAGAAGCAGAGCGATATCAGTTGCTAGTGGAATGGAACAACACCACAAAAGAGTATCCCAAAGATAGGTGTATCCATCAGTTGTTTGAGGAACAGGTTACGCTTACGCCTGATGCGATTGCGGTAGTCTTTGAAGGGGAACAACTGACCTATAAAGAACTTAACCAACGGGCAAACAGGATAGCACATCACCTACAAAGCCTGGGCGTAAGACCAGAAGTGCTAGTGGGAATATGCGTAGAGCGCTCCATAGAGATGATAGTGGGATTGCTTGGCATCCTCAAGGCTGGTGGCGCGTATGTCCCTCTTGACCCAACTTATCCTGCCGAGCATTTGGTTTTCATACTAGAAGACGCTCAAGTACCAGTGATGCTAACTCAGGCAAAGTTAGTAGAGTCTCTTCCCAAACATAACGCGCTGATCGTCTGCTTAGACACTTCGGAGCGAGCAATCGCTCTTAAGAGCCAATTCAACCCTATCAGCGAGGTGAAACACGATAACCTCGCGTACGTCATCTACACCTCTGGTTCTACTGGTAAACCCAAGGGGGTGTCTATCGAGCATCATAGCACAGTTGCTCTGTTGACTTGGGCAAAAGAAGTATTTGCAACTGAAGATATAGCTGGTGTTCTGTCCTCAACCTCCATCTGTTTCGATTTGTCAGTATTCGAGCTGTTTGTTCCCCTGAGTTGGGGTGGCAAGGTCATTCTAGCCCAAAACGCGCTCGCCTTGCCCACCTTGCCTGCTGCCAAAGAAGTCACTGTGATCAATACAGTTCCCACTGCGATCGCGGAGTTATTGCGCTCACAAGACATACCTGCTTCTGTGCGAATGATCAACCTTGCAGGTGAACCACTCCAAAAACAACTGGTGCAGCAGATCTATCAGCA
>NZ_JAOWRF010000250.1 GCF_025753815.1 Plectonema radiosum NIES-515
CCCCCACTCCCCACTATGACTACTCAACACCCCGAACCAATTTTGTCTCCGTCTTCAGCGATCGCCGCTCTGTCTTGCGAAGATAATCAAATCCGTTATTATGCTGCTTGGTGGCTGGGGAAGCATCGCGTCCAATCCGGCTGTGAGGCTCTGTGTGCTGCCCTTTTGGATGTAACCTATCGCATCCCCTCAGGCGGGTATCCCCTGCGCCGTCAAGCCGCACGAGCGCTGGGACAACTGCAAAATCCCCAAGCCGTTAGCGCGTTAATTGGAGCGTTAGAATGTGACACGGATTTACGTCTGCGGGAAGCCGCAATTCAAGCTTTAGCCGCTATTGGTGACGAAAAAGCGGCTACACCTTTGCTTGAACTTTTGCAATCTAGCCTTGAGCAACCTTATGAAGCCCTAATAGAAGCCCTAGCCACTTTGCAAGTTTGGTCAGCTCGAAAGTTAGTTGAGCCTTTTCTTCATCATTCTTCTGAACGGGTACAATGTGCAGCAGCGCGGTATATGTATCTTTTGACTCAACAGCCACAGTACATTGAACGTATTGTTAAAAATCTCAACCATGAGAATATGTATTTGCGCTGGGCAGCGATTTTTGATTTAGGATCTGTTGGTCATCAACAAGCTGTAGAGGCGATTTTGACGGCTAAGGTTCCTAACAGTTTGAAGCTGTTAAATTTGAAGCGAATTTTAGAAGCAGTTTTGGATAATCAGCACTCACAAAAGGAAACATCGCAGTTAATTTTCAAAGCAGTTGATGATTTGTTATTTCAGCTTTGAGATTAGGGACTAGGAATTAGGGATAGGAATTAGTTTTTAATTCAAAACTTCTAACTCTCTAACCTCCAGTCCTTTTTTTAATGGAATTTTGATATCAGTAATTCAGTAATATTTAACCATGAATAGAATCAATGACGATATTGACGGCTTGATAAAGCAATTAAACCACGCCTCGACCCCAACGGATGCGATCGCTTCAATTTCTGCCATCGCTGCTACTGGTATAAAAGAACAACCAATTATCAAGGCGTTAATTTCCGCTTTGAGTCATCACCATCCTTCTGTTGGTGCTGCTGCTGTTGAGCTTTTGGTACAGTTAGCACCTGCATCAGTCAAACCATTAATTGCTGCTTTTGATACTTCTAGCGATCAAGGGTTGCAAGCTCATATTATTCAGGCTTTAGCCCAAATTGGCGACCCGGAAGCAATTGAACTATTAGCTGAAGTTATCGGTACATCAGTTGCCAATCACTGTCAGGGAAATGTCCGTCGCATCGCTGCACGAGGACTGGGACGAATCGGTAGCATTTCTAACAACCCAGAAAACATCCGCCGTACTCTCGACAAGCTAACTTGGGCGTTGTCCTCTCCCGAAGATTGGGGACTCCGTTACGCTGCTGTAGTTTCTCTGGCAGAAATTGCAACACCAGAGGCTCTAGTAGCCCTAGAACAAGCTTTAACCCAAGAAACCGATAAAGTTGTCCTTCATCGCATTACAACCGCCTTAGAGGCGCTAGAGGTTGGCGTAGGGTAGGGGCAGGGTGACAAGGGGGACAAGGGAGACAAGGGGGACAAGGGGGACAAGGGAGACAAGGGAGACAATGAGAATAATTCTTTCCCCCCCTGTCCCCCTGTTCCCCTCCCCCCCTCCCCCTTGGGACAAAGAATCCAAAAAATTTCCAACCAACTTGAGAAAGGTAAATTTAACTTTTTGTAATAAATCTGCCCAGAGCAGCAAAGACTATATGAGACTGTAATATGTGCCTTGTAAGGGTTTTTGCCAAACTTAAGAAAATATTAAAACAGTGATATCTTGCCTAAATATCCCCTGAAAATTAAGTTTTGTTACTGAAAATATTTGCTTTTCTCAGTTGCAAGCCTTGTATGTAAAGGATTTGAGGCTTTTCTTATCTGTGCAACTTATTTCTTCACAATTTGTAACAAATAATGGATCTATGGCGTTGTATAAACATAAGCTGGAGGGGTTAAAGAACAGACAAAAGTTAAACGAGGCAATCAATTCATAAAGGTTGCTGGTTTCTCATAAAATCACCCCAGTTTCTCATAATTTTTCTTTCAGACAGTGAAAGAGGAATGTGAGAGGAGTTGAGAAACAGTTTTATTTTAAGTCAGTTGTTTAGCAGTTCCGCATTGATAAAACATTGCCAGTTTTAGTCAAGACAGCACTCAAATTACGGAATTAGGAGAAAACAGTCCATGTTAGACGCATTTGCAAAGGTAGTTGCTCAAGCTGATTCTCGTGGAGAATTCCTAAGCACCGAGCAACTCGATGCTCTCACCAAGTTGGTAAAAGACGGTAACTCCCGTTTGGATACCGTCAACCGCATCACCAGCAATGCTTCGGCGATCGTTACCAACGCAGCTCGTTCTTTGTTTGAAGAACAGCCTGGATTAATTGCTCCTGGTGGTAATGCTTACACCAATCGTCGCATGGCAGCTTGCCTACGCGACATGGAAATCATCTTACGTTATGTAACCTACGCGGTGATGGCTGGTGATGCTAGCGTGCTTGATGACCGCTGCTTGAACGGCTTGCGCGAAACATACCAAGCTTTGGGTACACCTGGTTCTTCCGTGGCAGTTGGTGTTCAAAAAATGAAGGACGCAGCAATCAAGATTGCTAACGATCCTAACGGTATCACCAAAGGCGATTGCAGCCAATTGATGTCTGAAGTAGCTAGCTACTTTGATCGCGCGGCTGCTGCGGTTGGTTAATTTAAAACAAAAAAAGTCCGAAGCCTAAAGATTTAGGTTGATAGACAAAAGCTACGAAAAAAGAAGGAGATTATACATCATGAAAACACCAATTACCGAAGCGATCGCAGCTGCTGATACCCAAGGACGTTTCTTGGGCAACACGGAACTCCAAGCCGTTAACGGTCGTTTTGAACGCGCAGCGGCGAGCATGGAAGCGGCTCGTGGATTGACCTCCAACGCTCAACGCTTAATTGATGGTGCAGCTCAAGCTGTTTATCAGAAGTTCCCCTACACCACCCAAATGAGCGGTCCTCAATTCGCTGCTGATTCTCGTGGTAAGTCGAAGTGCGCCCGTGACATCGGTCACTACCTGCGGATGGTAACCTACTGTTTGGTAGCTGGTGGCACCGGTCCAATGGATGAATACCTAATTGCTGGTTTGGATGAAATCAACCGCTCCTTCGACTTGTCCCCCAGCTGGTACGTAGAAGCTCTGAAGAACATCAAATCAAATCATGGTTTGAGTGGTCAAGCAGGTAACGAAGCCAACACCTACATCGATTACGCAATCAACGCATTAAGCTAGATAGCGATCGGGCCCGGAGAGGGATGCAAGTGCTAGATGAAATCACCTAGCAGTTGGATCTCGCTCCGGGCATCGTTTTATCTGGAATATAGATAAAAAATACTTATCACGCGCCCGGAGCAACAGCAGCCGACGTAGTGCTTTCAAGGGGGAAATAAAAATGGCGATTACAGCAGCAGCATCCAGGCTAGGAACAGAAGCTTACAGTGAAACAGGACGAGTTGAATTGCGTCCCTATGCTACGAAAGAAGACATCGAAGGAGTGATTCGTGCCGTGTATCGGCAAGTGTTGGGAAATGACTATTTGATGGCATCAGAACGCCTCAAAAGTGCAGAATCACTTCTGCGAGATGGCAACCTGACAGTGCGGGAATTTGTGCGTAGCGTTGCTAAATCCGAACTTTACAAAAACAAGTTTTTCTACAATAGTTTCCAAACCAGAGTCATCGAACTCAACTACAAGCATTTGTTGGGTCGCGCTCCCTATGATGAGTCAGAAGTGGTTTATCACTTAGACTTATACGAAACCCAAGGATACGACGCGGAAATAGACTCATACATAGATTCAGCCGAGTACCAAAGCAGCTTTGGCGAGAATATTGTGCCTTACTATCGCGGCTTTGCCACCCAACCAGGGCAAAAAACCGTAGGCTTCAACCGGATGTTTAGGTTATACCGAGGTTACGCCAACAGCGATACCTCCCAAGTAGAAGGCACTAAATCTCGTCTAGCACGGGAATTAGGCAATAATAGCGCTTCCTCAATTGTGGGACCATCAGGTAGCAACGAAAACTGGAATTTCCGCGCCACTGCGGATGTAACACCCAGAAGAAATATGGGTAACGCAGTCGGTGTAGGCGATCGCGTTTACCGCATCGAAGTAACCGGACAGCTAAGTCCTGGGTATCCCCGCGTGCGTCGCAGCAGCTACGCAATCGTCGTCCCCTACGAACGCCTTTCCGAAAAGATGCAGCAAATTCAAAAGCAAGGTGGCAAAATCGTCAGCGTGTCACCAGCTTAAGAAAGTTAGGAGTGATGAGTTAAAAGTGATGAGTTAAGGGTTATGAGTTAAGAGTAGTGAAGTGATAAATTCCGCTCCTCCGCTCTTTTGCTCCTCCGCTCTTTTGCTCCTACTAATTCATACTAAAGGAGAAATTAATCATATGTTCGGTCAAACCACAGTTGGTACAGGTGGCATTTCTACTGCCAGTAGCCGGATGTTCCGTTACGAAGTCACAGGCTTGCGGCAGAACTCCGAAAACGACAAAAATAGCTATGAAATCCGTAACAGTGGCAGCGTGTATGTCACAGTTCCATACAACCGGATGAACGAAGAAATGCAGCGGATTACCCGTATGGGCGGCACCATTGTCAAAATTGAGCCGTTGACAGCTCAATCAGCACTAGGTGCAGATAGCGAATCTTAAGGGCATAACTAAGACTCTTGGCAATGAGAGAAAATGGCGCGGAAGAATATCTAGCAGAAAACGCACCACCGCTAAACTCTGAACAAGCGATCGCTAATCTGACATCACCAGATATAAGTCTTCGCTATTACGCCGCTTGGTGGTTGGGCAAATTCCGCGTTAATTCCTCTTCTGCTGTAAATGCTTTAATTGCAGCGTTAGAGGACGAAGCCGACAGAACAGAACTCGGAGGCTATCCTCTGCGACGCAATGCGGCAAGAGCGTTGGGGAAATTAGGCGATACACAAGCCGTTGATGGGTTAATTAAGTCCTTGGAATGCTCCGACTTCTACGTGCGCGAAGCATCTGCCCAGTCTCTGGAAATGTTGCGCTCACCAGTTGCCGTACCAGCACTGGTTTTACTGTTAGAAGGGGGTGTTGCCGCAGCCGTCCAAGTACCCGGACGCCCGCACTTAATCCAACCCTATGAAGCAGTATTAGAAGCTTTGGGAGCGATTGGGGCAAAAGAAGCTATTCCCCTAATTCAACCGTTCCTAGAGCATCCACTACCACGAGTGCAATGCGCCGCAACTAGAGCAATGTACCAACTAACACAAGATCCCAGCTATGGCGATCGCTTAGTTCTCGTATTGGACAGCGACGATTTGAAATTGCGCCGCGTTGCCCTGGGCGATTTGGGTGCAATCGGGTATCTAGCAGCAGCAGATGCGATCGCTCAGGCAAAAGTGGAAAATAGCTTCAAACTCATCGCCCTCAAAGGATTGTTAGAGCATCAACTGCCATCAGAGTTAGATGCACTTTCCCTTTGGGAGGATACCATCCGCGTAATGAACCTGATGGATGCGCTGTTGTAAATGAGGAGCGGAGGCGCGAAATTATGAGTTTTAACTCCTCACTCATAACTTATAACTCCTAACTCCTGACTTGTGACCAATGACTAAAGAACTAATTCGCGCGGTCGAGTCGGCTGATTCACCTGCTTTGATGGTGGCAGCAGTGCAAAAGTTGGCAAGAGCGAAAGATGAAGCGGCAATTCCTACCTTAATTGCGGTGTTTGGTTATAACAACCCAACCGCAGCAGTAGCCGCAGTTGCCGGACTGGTGGAATTAGGCTACTTAGCAGTACCACAGCTGCTCTCTCAAATTGATGATTATAACTATGGCGCACGGGCTTACTCGATTCGTGCTTTGAGTGCGATCGCTGACCCCCGCGCAATAGAAATATTACTCAGCGCTGCTGCCACCGACTTTGCCCCAAGTGTCCGCCGTGCCGCTGCCAAAGGGCTAGGAAACTTACACTGGCATCAACTGAACGATCAAGATCGCCCATCTGCCCTGTCTCGATGTTTGGAAACATTACTTAATATTTCTACAGACTCAGACTGGTCAATTCGTTATGCCGCTGTCGTCGGGTTGCAAGCATTGGCGAAAATTCCTGATTTGCGATCGCCTATTCAGGCTAGATTCAAAGAAATGCTCTTCACCGACACCCAGAAAGCAGTTTGTGCCCGCGTACAACTAGCGCAATTAAAAGTGTAGAGACGCGATAAATCGCGTGTTGTAGAGACGCTATTTATCGCGTCATGGATTTATATCATAAAAAAAGGCAAAAGTCAAGATGTCAATCCCACTACTTGAATATACTCCCAACTCGCAAAATCAGCGTGTTGAAGGGTACGAAGTACCTAGCGAAGACACCCCACAACCTTATCGGTTAACACCAACCTCTGAATATGCAGATATTGATGCGATAATTTGGGCAGCATATCGGCAAATATTCAGCGAACACTTAATTTTAAAAAAACATCGCCAACCCTTTTTAGAATCACAACTACGAAATCGGGCGATTACCGTTCGCGATTTGATTCGCGGATTAGGTAAAACTGACGTTTATTGGGAGCTAGTTGGAGAAACCAACTCTAACTACCGTCTAGTTGACATCACCTTAAAGCGGTTTTTAGGACGTGCTAGCTACGGCAAAGACGAAGAAATTGCTTGGTCAATTGTAATTGCCACCAAAGGCTTGCACGGTTTCATCGACACCTTGCTTGACTCCCAAGAGTATCTAAACAACTTTGGCAGCGACATTGTACCCTTCCAACGCCGCCGCTTCAAAGATAGACCCTTCAACTTAGTTAACCCCCGGTACGATGGAGATTATCGCAATCGCCTATTGGGACAATACTTAGAGGGACGTTCCTTTTATCAAGCGGTACGTACAGGCGAATCTGGACAACGCGGAGTTCGTCAAGCAATTCCGGACACATTCTTGTCAATGGCAGCGAGTGTATCACCAGGCGGGATGGAATACCAGCGATCGAGCGATCGCGCCAGAAATTACATCTCAAATCTCAAGCTGCCTGAAATGTCAAAACAAGTTACAGAAACTACCGTCAAACCTACGGAAGTTGCTTTGCCTTACCGTTACATCCCAGGAAACAAAACAACCTGACTACGAGTTAAGAGTTAGGAGTGAGAAGTTAGGAATTAACAACTTATGACTCATAACTCATGAAGGAATAACTCATAACTCAACACTTATTAACTATGTCAATCCCTTTACTACAATACAAACCCAGTTCTCAAAACCAGCGCGTAGCCGGTTACGAAGTCGGTAACGAAGACACCCCCAGAACTTACCGCATAGAAAACACTGGTAATGATGGCGAAATCCAAGACTTAATTTGGGCTGCTTATCGGCAGATTTTCAGCGAACACGAAACCCTGAAATTTCATCGCCAAAAAAATCTCGAATCTCAGTTGAAGAACCGCGCAATTACCGTGCGCGACTTCATTCGAGGTTTGGCAAAATCTGAGGCGTTTCGGCGTTTGGTAGTAGAGACAAACTCTAACTACCGCATCGTCGAAGTTTGTCTCAAACGGCTTTTGGGGCGCACGTCTTATAATAAAGACGAAGAAATCGCTTGGTCAATCAAGATAGCAACCCTCGGTTGGGGTGGCTTTGTCGATGCATTGCTAGATAGCGAAGAGTATCAGACCAACTTTGGCGAGAATACAGTTCCCTATCAACGACGTCGCTTCAAAGACAGACCCTTTAACTTGGTGACACCTCGCTACGGTAATTACTGGCGCGATAAGGAAGAAAATGAACGTTACAAGTCTGGCGATATCAGTAACTTCCTAGATATGGCGAGTGGAATTCAGATTAGGACTGTTAAATCTACACCAGTTAACACTGCTAATATCCAAATTCCTGACATGACGAGGAATACCTTGCCCCAGGGTATTCCCGTTTCTGTTAGTCCCAGCGCTAGTTTTCCCGTGCGGTAAATCGATTTGAGATTTTAGATTCAATCCCAAATCCAAATAAGGGACAATAAACAAAGAATCAGGATTTTGAGCAATCAAGCCTCTTTCAGTTTTCAGTTTCTCTTGGAATGACGTTTAATTCATTAATAAATTACGAGGAAGATTGCAGCATGGCACTGCCATTACTTCAATACAAACCCAGCAGTCAAAATCAACGAGTCAAAAGCTTTGGCAAAGCTGATTTAGATGAAGATACACCATACATCTACAGAATAGAAGATGTCAGCAGCTATACTGACATGCAAAATATCATTTGGGCGGGCTATCGCCAAGTTTTCTCAGAACATGAGATTCTCACCTTTAACCGTCAGAAAAATCTCGAATCTCAACTGAAAAATGGCTCCCTAACTGTACGCGACTTCATCCGTGGTTTAGCCAAATCTGAGGCTTTCTACCGTTTGGTTGTCTCAGTTAACAACAACTACCGCTTAGTAGACATTTGCCTCAAGCGCTTTTTAGGTCGTTCTTCTTACAACAAACAAGAAGAAATTGCTTGGTCAATTGTGATTGGTACTAAAGGCTTTAGCGGCTTTGTAGATGCCTTAGTTGACAGCGCAGAATACACCAGCGCATTTGGTGAGAACACCGTGCCTTACCAACGCAAGCGCATGGAAGGACGCCCCTACAACTTGGTAACACCTCGCTACGGCGAAGACTTCCAAGAAAGAGAAGGCACCGTTCAAACAGACTGGCGCTTCACACTGGACAAATACTACAGCAGCAAGTCCAAAGAACGCCGATTGGCAGAAGGCGACCCCCGCAAATATGCGGATATGGCAGCCTCCATCGATACTTCAAATAATTACGCGCAAAAGATTTCTTCTTTTGACCTCGGCGATTTTCTCAGCCTCGTGCCATCTCGTGGTAGACGCTAGGATTTTAACTAGAAATACCTAAAATTTTATACTGGGTCTGGTTTCTGTGTTGATGTGACAATTAGCTGATAGTTTCTCTGTTAGCTCGGCGTTGCGTTAAGTGGAGACTAGACCCAGTAGTTTTTTTGGTGTTGAATATTTTACCCTTATTTTTTCTCTGTTATCTAAAGTACGCTTATAAAGCGCACAACAAAATTACCAAGTAACTTTGTAAAATTATAAATTTGGATTAGTACAAAAAGAAGCCCTACACCTGACCTGAAAGGCAGTGTGGGATGAATTTTTGTATTAGCTAAAATGTATCCAATTTTCTCTCTCCTCATCTCTAGTCAGACGTTTTCCTCAATGGTGGTAATGGAACAAACACATCTTTTGGAAAATCAACTGGCATCCGGTCTAACGGAACATCAAAATCGGCAAAGGCATAAATCATACCGTCGGGTTCGGTTGCAGCTAACATTTCGGCATACCACTGCACATATTCGGGGTCATCTAACTTGCCGGCGTTGCGCTAGTTCCTGAAAGCGAGCAATAAATTTTTCGGCAATTTGTTGGGGTGTGTCGGATTCAACCGTGCCTAATTCAAAATAGTTATAACCATTTCCACTAGTATAAGTTGGGATACCCGAATGTCTAGAAAGGTAGATAGACCTTGCTCCATGTTTGGGACTAATATATTCTACTGGAACGATTTGGGCACGCCAATACATCCCAGAGGGAGCTAGGTATGGGGCAAGTCGCAATCCTTCGTACTCCATCACGTGAAGTTCACGGACAACCAACATCAGTTTGCGGGGGGGATTCATCTATTGATTGAAGATTTGAATAAGTGCGATCGCTCTTGTAAAATATAAAGATATGGGCGTACAGCCGAGCTATGCAAGAGAATATACAGGTTATGGTATACCGTAGCATTGAGAAATTTTGGTCAGTTGTTGCGCGAACTGACTTCTAAAATAATTCATTCATCATCGTCCATCCATTTAATCGCACTGATTCCACTTTTATTTGTACATTAGCAGAAATTAAAGTCATAAGTCAGTAATAAGCGCGATACAAACAAATTGCTTCCACTTACTAAAATTATGGCGTTGCAGAATCTGGAGATGAATCCTAGAGACGTACAGAAAGGAACGTCTCTACAAAATGTCGAATTTATCGAGGTGTATTGTCAAATCATCCCGCTTTCTCTGCAACGCCAAAATTATTCAGCTATTCTACAAAATGTCGAATTTATCGAGGTGTATTGTCAAATCATCCCGCTTTCTCTGCAACGCCAAAATTATTCAGCTATAAAGATTGAATTTCTGCATTAAGATTGCGACGAGCAGCTTTTTCCCCAACCTCGAACATCAAAGTTGTGAAGTAAATACGCTGATGCAAAAAGCTCTCTAAAACATGAGCGCGACCCACAATATATTCTGCTTCTGACACCCAAGCATATTCCTTGCGAATGCTATTAGCATATTCTCGATATTGGACTGGGTTAGCAGCCAAAATTGCCAAATCAGCATCAAGTAGGACTTGACTATCAAAGTCATCTGCCGCAGCTTGATGATTTTTGGTATTTATAATCAGACGAGTTACAGCACTAATATTACTGGGGGGAATGCCCAAACTACTCAGCAATTCACAAGCATAATCAGCGCTTCTTTCTTCATTATTTTGAGCTTTAGTGTCATAAACTACATCGTGAAACCAGGCAGCAAGTTGAACCGCAGCTAGGTTTCTCGTATGTGCTTGCAAATTGTCAATAATTTTGAGAACGTGGTAAATGTGTTTTAGGGTATGGTAATAGCGATCGCTACTAGAGTAAGCCTCAACTAAAAGATTAAATGCGTTGCACTTTTGCACTTGGTCTACTTCAAAACCTTGGAGTGTGTGCTGCCACTGACAAAATAATAATGAGTCAAGTTTCATTTAGACAGTATATCTGTCACAAAAGGTTTAATTGCCGACCCAATGCGATCGCCTAAAAGTTGCAGTCGCTATAGATCATCTTTGGTGAATTCACACTTACGAAACGATTAGATGAAGCCAAATACATAAATATATATCTGAATAGATGAATTAGAGAAAGTTTTAACGAGGCTTTTGAATTTAATAATTTGCTTTCTCAAGGCAGATAAATTCAGCAAAAATTCCCGATGAATAATATTAATGTAAGATATAAATTTTCCGACATTGTGATGCCTCGCGCACTCGAAATTTAACACATCTCCCGAAGCGATCATCAACTTCAAACGATGTGCAATTAATTCCAGTTGCTGTACATCGCGTTCGTTAAAGTCATGAAAATCAAACGTACCGACGTGTATAACCCCAACCAATTGTTCATTGATCGGTATTGGGATACCGACAAGCGATCGCAGACCTTTGTGACGGAGAATTGGACTGAACACTTCCACCGCCGACGACATATCATCAATTATCATCGGCTGCATACTAAGAGCAATGCGACCAGCAATTCCTTCCCCAATGGGGATACGGATCTCTTGTTCAATCTCCTCCTCTAGTCCCAAAGTTGCGTATACCAACAGATGCTGTTGATTTTCCACAGGAAGCAGGAGCGTTACTGTATCTACCGATATATACTCTTGCAGCCACTTAAGTAGCTTGTTAATAGAGGCAGCAAATTTAGCTTTTGTGTTAATTTGCCTGTCACCTACAATTACATTCCAGCCTCTATAAGGCATCGGTTGACCAGTGTGATTTCCCCAAAATATCATATTTAACAAAGAGTCTTTTTCAGCAAATTATAACTTTTTCATCCAGAAAAATCGGCGGAAATCCCACCAAATCAAGTTGTCAGGCAAAGCGATCGCTTTTAGCGTCGTCAAAATAATGAAGCAGAAAGAATCACACGCAAAAATACCGGGAGCTTGGTAGCCCCTGAGGTACAGGTGCGTAGCACCGCTTACCGTGCAATAGCTGCGGGGTGGAAAAGCGACACGAGCAGATTTATCTGCCTTTAATATTAATGTCGTTCGTGATGTGGGTCATTAATATAAGCCATAACATTGCTAGTGCTTACTTTACCAGAAGTATCGTAAAAATAACTTCTAGTCCAGAGAGACGGAAGTTTTTTTAATTCTGGGAATTCATCTCTCAATAACTTAGAGCTACGTCCTTTAAAAGCTTTGACGACATCTATTGAGGTTTTTTCATCATACTCGACAAGTAGATGAACATGATCTGACGCTATTTCTTTAGCTTTGATAATCCAATTCTTGTCATGTGCAACAGAATCTAAGATTTCAGACAGACGTAACTTAATATCACCTTTTAATACAGGCTTTCTGCGTTTAAGTATCCAAACTAAATGTAATGTAGCGAAACCAACAGAATGCTCACTGTGTCTATAACCGATAGAATCTTTTCTCATTCCTTTAGTTGATGGGTTGTCATCTATCAACCAATACTATATATTTAAATAGTTGAGATGTAAAGGAGTTCTTTTAATGCCACGGGCTACCACGCCATCATTCATTACTACGATTCCATTAGTTGTTACCAGTCAGAATGAAGCTGAATTACTGTCTCGTTTTCAAGCGGGGCGTCAACTTTATAACGCGCTGCTTAACGAATCAATGGTTCGGTTGAATTTGGTGTGTTGCTCAGAATTATTCCAAGCCGCAAAAAAATTGCCTAAAGGTAAAATCCGTAATGATGCTTTCGATGCTGCAAAAAAAGAATATCGCTATTCTGAATACGATATTCAAGCTTATGCAACGATTGTCTCTAACCGAGCAAAATGGATTGCACAAAAAATTGATTCTAATACTCAACAAACTTTAGCTAAAAGGGCTTTCCAAGCTAGTCAAAAGGTAATGTTAGGACGTGCTAAAAAAGTACGTTTAAAAGTACCTAATCGATTTAATAGCGTAGAAGGTAAAACCAACAAGCAAGGTATTCGCTGGGTTGTAAATCAACTTGTTTGGGGTAAACTTAAGTTTAATGCCATGATTGACTCTACAAACCCAGTGACGAGTCACGGTTTAGAGTCTAGGATTAAATATGTCAGGCTACTGAGAAAAGAGATTCGCGGCAAACAAAGATGGTTTGCTCAGTTGATTTGTGAAGGTATCCCTTTTCAAAAAACTGCAAACTTTACAGAACAAGGTATTGTCGGGCTTGATTTGAACATTTCTAACGTTGCTTACGTTGCGAATAACAGCGCTGGGTTGTTACCATTTGCTGAGAAAGTTTCTACTTTTGAGCGTCAAATTAAAGCGTCTCAACGCCAAATGCAACGTTCTCAAAGAGCATCTAACCCAAACAATTACGAACCTGATTTTAATGGTCGCAAAGGTCGTAAAACGGTAGTCAAAAAAGGAAAAGCAAAGAAAGGTTGTCGCAAGTGGAATAAAACTAAGCGGTATTTAAAAATTACTTCTAAAAAGCGAGAATTGGAACGGCGTAAAGCTGCTTATTCTAAGTCGCAAAATAGAAAATTGGTAAACGATATTCTTCGGAATGGAAACCAAATTAAAACCGAAAACGTATCGGTCAAGGGTTGGCAAAAGCGTTATGGTAAAGCCATATCAGCTAAGTCACCTGGATATTTTCAAAGCGAATTGAAACGCAAGGCTGAAAGTGCTGGCGGTTCATTTACAAAGTTTTCTACTCAGAAAACAGCATTGTCTCAAACTCATCTGACAGGTAAACGCATCAAGAAAACTTTGTCAGAACGCGTTCATTATGATGAAACAGGAATTGTAATGGATAGAGATTTGTTCAGTGCGTATCTGGCTAGATATGTTGATGAGAATCAGTTGTCATTGCAGGATGCGGTTAAATCGTATCCGGGGATGGAATCATTCTTGCTAGAGGCATGGCAACGTCATAAAACAAACCGCAAGCAAGTAAGCATTGCTGAAAACAGGAAGGCTCATCCTCCCTCAGAGCGGTTCTCTAGTAACTCAGAAAAGATTAACCAGATAGACGATTTTAACGAATCAGGTCGAAAAGTTAATTAAAGGTTCTGTGGAATCCCCCGCGCTTCAGCCGGGGGAGGATTCAACGCTTTTCATTTATCATGAAAGCAACGCTTGGGTGATTGTGTCGTAAACTATACTAAAATCAAGAGAATAAAGGCGCGATCGCCTAAAATGTAAAGCACTCTATTTTCATTGAAGCCTATGGAAGTTTTAGAACTCAAACGCGAAATCGAAACGTTGTATAATCGCCTGGGTAAAACTCAGGACTATCTTTGACATTCCTGCACTGACAGCGAAAATTCAAGATTTAGAACAAATATCCGCTCAACCAGAATTTTGGGACGACCAAACCCAGGCTCAAGAAACTTTACAAGAACTCGACAACCTGAAAGTACATTTATCGCAGTATCATCAGTGGCAAGCCAGCTTAGAAGATACGAAAGCAGTTTTTGAGCTTTTGGAGTTAGAAACCGATGAGGGACTACTCACTGAAGCACAAATCACCGTCACCAAGCTGAATCGCGAACTCGACCAATGGGAGTTACAACAGTTACTTTCCGGTCAATTCGACGAAAAAGGTGCGGTACTGACGATTAACGCCGGCGCTGGTGGAACAGATGCCCAAGACTGGACAGAAATGCTGTTGCGGATGTACACTCGTTGGGCAGAAAGGCAAGGTTATAAAGTCACCTCCAGCGAACTTTCTGAAGGTGATGAAGCGGGGATCAAATCAGTAACCATAGAAATTACAGGTCGCTATGCCTACGGCTACTTGCGATCAGAAACAGGCACTCATCGCTTAGTGCGAATTTCACCCTTCAATGCCAACGGCAAACGCCAAACTAGTTTTGCCGGGGTGGAGGTGATGCCGCAAATAGATAATACCGTCAAACTAGATATTCCAGATAAGGATTTGGAAATTACCACATCTAGAGCCGGTGGTAAAGGTGGGCAAAATGTCAACAAAGTCGAAACAGCAGTCCGAGTTGTTCATCTTCCCACAGGTCTTGCCGTCCGCTGTACAGAAGAACGCAGCCAACTGCAAAATAAAGAGAAGGCTCTTGCCCGTTTGAAAGCAAGGCTGTTAGTTATTGCCAAAGAGCAACACGCTCAAGAAGTTGCCCAAATTCGGGGTGATATGGTCGAAGCTTCTTGGGGAAACCAAATTCGGAACTATGTGTTTCACCCTTACCAAATGGTGAAAGACTTGCGTACTAATGTGGAAACGACGGCGATCAGCGATATAATGAACGGCGAAATTGACATGTTCATCCAAAGCTATCTGCGGCAAGAAAACCAGTTGGTAGAAAGTAAATAGGAATTGGGCAATGGGCAATGGGCAATGGGCATAGGGCATAGGGCAATGCAAATTAAAGACGCTCGATTTTTGATGTGCGTTCTAATAGGATTCTTTCCATGCCCCATGCCCCATGCCCAATTCCCCATTCCCAATCTGCGATCGCTGGCAACTGTCGCCTCACCAAACTGTTACATTTATAAATGAGTTTGTGATCAAATCATCATGAGCAACTCTCATAAAACCGAAACGAAACCAAGCTACGTCAAACTCGCCATGCGAAACATGGTGCGTAAGGGTGGCACTTCTGTGAAACATTTTGCCCTAACCGCAGTCGGACTTGTGGCTGTCTTGGTGGGTCTTGCTTATCTGACTCACTGACGATACCGAAGCCGATCGCACCGTCTTACTTTATGGAGAAAAGTGCAAGTCGAATTATATGTAGAAAATTGTTTTGATGAGTCTCCCCCTTACCTACCTCTAAATCTTGGGGAGGCTGAGATTCCAATTGCAGCTGAAACTTGGTCAACCTGGTTTCGTCGCTGGTTGGAAATATTACAAGCTGAACTTTACCAAAAATCAATTTATGAAATCGGCTTACGTTTGACAGACGATGCAGAAATTCAGGCTTTAAATGCCCAGTATCGTCACCAAGACAAGCCCACAGATGTTTTATCTTTTGCAACATTAGAGGTGGACTTTCCTCAAAGTCAGGAAATAAGTGGAGCAATGCCTTTATATCTAGGTGATATAGTTATTTCTGTAGATATGGCTAAACGTCAAGCTCAACAGCAGGGACATAGTTTAGCAACGGAATTAGCATGGTTAGCGGCTCACGGTTTATTGCATCTACTAGGCTGGGATCATCCTGATGAAGAAACAGAAATGCGAATGCTGAAACAGCAAGGGATATTACTGAAGGCAATTGGTATTCTCATTGACATAGAATAACACTTGCCTGCGTGACCGTAAGTGTTAAGTTTTAGTCATTGTTTATATAAGACTTCTATATAAAATTACCGAAAAATTGATTGGGCGATTAAAATCAGCTAAGATTCCCACTTTATTTAATCTGCTGTTATATTTTCAGCCTATGTCCAAACAAGTTTCTTCATCACCCACGCCAAACCACTTAGAAACAATTGTGACCAACGATCGGGAACTCTCCTGGCGCGTTGCCTCTAATTTATTTGTTAGTTTTAAGTATGCCTGGGCTGGAATCAGTTACGCTTTTCAAAGTCAACGCAACTTTCGCATTCATGTAGGTGTTGGTGCCTTAGCAATCGGCTTGAGCCTTTTTTTACATCTACAACCAGTGGAAATAGCGGTGATTGCCTTAACTAGCGGTTTAGTTTTGGCGTTAGAGTTGCTAAATACAGCGCTCGAATCTCTAGTAGATTTAACAGTCAAGCAAACGTATCATGATTTGGCAAAAATTGCTAAAGACTGTGCTGCTGGTGCTGTGCTAATTGCTGCTTTAGTTGCGGTGCTGGTTGCTGGTATACTTTTACTTCCGCCAATGTATACCTTAATTTTGTTGGCATTGAAATCCTGACAAGCGATCGCCCTTTATATCGGAGGTGACTGCGTTGCCCAGATAACCTCCCAATAAATCTGATATAATATTAAATCTTATATTAATTAGGCACGATTAATCGTGTTTTATATTGACGTGTCTAAACAACTATTAAAATCTGGCTAAAAAAAAGCTCATTATATTTCACTTATAAAAACCAGGAGTTAATCGCTGTGCTTATAGTCATCGATAATTACGACAGCTTTACCTATAACTTGGTGCAGTATTTGGGAGAACTAGCAGCACAGTTTCCAGTCGCAGCCGATATTAAAGTTTTTCGTAACGATAAGATATCAGTTTGCGAAATTCAATCACTAAAGCCGGATGCAGTCGTGATTTCCCCCGGACCTGGACGACCAGAAAATGCGGGAATTTCTCTAGATTTGATTGAAAATCTCGGATATAACTTGCCTATTTTGGGCGTATGTTTAGGACATCAAAGCATTGGTCAAGTATTCGGTGGTAAAATCGTTTCTGCCCCTGAATTGATGCATGGCAAAACTTCTCTTGTATCTCACGCAGGAGTAGGAGTTTTTCGGAGTTTAGAGAATCCTATGACCGCAACCAGATATCATAGTTTAGTGATTGACCGCGAAACTTGCCCGGAGGTGTTAGAAATCACTGCTTGGGTAGAAGACGGAACCATTATGGGAGTGCGACACCGGAACTATCCTCACATTGAAGGCGTCCAGTTTCACCCAGAGAGTGTCCTGACATCTTCAGGTAAGCAGTTATTGCGAAACTTTCTGGAACAATTACAGTCGAGAAGTAATTAATGAAACGACGACAATTGATAAGCTCTGCTGGGGCAGGGTTACTAACAGCCTTGGTTACTGAATTTAGTTCACACCTTCAAGCAGAAGCACAATCTAGCGGTTCATTATCAGTTCAGTGGTTGGGTCATTCTTGCTTTCTGTTTACTGGTGGTGGGACAAAAATTCTCGTAAATCCGTTTCGGTCGGTGGGTTGTACTGCTAAATATCGTCCTCCCCAAGTCACCGCAGATTTAGTACTGATTAGTAGTCAACTGCTGGATGAAGGTGCGGTGGAAGGATTACCGGGAAATCCAAAACTAATCTACGAACCGGGAGTTTACGAATTTAAAGGCATAAAATTCCAGGGAATTGCCATAGACCACGATCGCAAAGGTGGTAAGCAGTTTGGCATTAACACAGCTTGGCGTTGGAAGCAAGGCGGAATTAATATCTTACACTTAGGAGGAGCCGCCGCACCGATTTCAATTGAACAAAAAATCCTTATGGGGCGTCCTGATGTGGCATTCATCCCCGTAGGAGGTGGTGCTAAAGCTTACAATCCCCAAGAAGCCAAGCAAGCAGTTCAGGTGTTAAATCCCAAGCTGATAATTCCTACCCAATACCGTACACAAGCTGCCGATACTGCTACCTGCGATATTTCGACACTTGATGATTTTTTAACTTTGATGGAGGGCGTGAATGTACTTCGTAGCAATAGTGACACTCTTGCTATTAGCTCTGGTAGTTTACCAGAAAAAGGCGCGATTCAACTTTTAAGTTACAAATATTAAGATGATTGATGTAAAACGAGTTTCTGAAGTGAGAATTTAGCTATTATATATAGCAGCCTATCGCGATAAGATCGAATATACGTAGAGACGTAGCATTGCTACGTCTTAGAGCGGGTTTTGGGTTTTACGCATGTACCTCCGAAACCTGAAATTTGCTGTATGAGTTAAGAGTAAACAACTCCTAACTCCTAGTTAGACAGATACCATCACGACCAAATTGGATTAAGAATACCACTCTAAAGGAACTTGGTCTAGATTGGTGGGAGTAGCTATGGTATCATTCATTTGCCAAATGGTATTATCGCCGGTTTGAGTATTGCGCCAGAAGATGTCGGTCTTGCCATCACCGTTAAAATCGCCAATACTAGAACTCCAGGCTGGGTCAACTTTCGGCATAAAAGCAGAAGTATCAATGTTTGTACCATTCATCAGCCAAGCAGTGTTTTCCCCTGTTACAGAATTGCGCCAAAAAATGTCAGTCTTGCCATCACCGTTAAAATCGCCAATACTAGGATTCCAGTTAGCATCAAGTGTTGTGAGAGTACCTTCATTGATGAGGATGCCATTCATCGTCCAAACTTTGTTTTCTCCGGTTTGAGCATTGCGCCAGAGTATGTCAGTATTAGAATCTCCGTTGAAATCCCCAAGGGTATAATTCCAGGATGGGTCGAGTTGGGATAAAGAATACTCACTTTCTTTCGTCCCATCCATAAACCAAACTTTATTCTCACCAGTTAGATTATTACGCCAAAAGACATCAGTCTTGCGATCGCCATTAAAATCAACAATACTACGAGTCCAGTTGGCATCAGATGTCGGTAAAAAAGCCGCAGTAGTAACTGTTGTGCCATCCATCACCCAAGCGGCATTTTCACCAGTTTGAGCATTACGCCATAAAATGTCTGTTTTGCCATCTCCATTGAAATCGCCAATGTCACTATTCCAAGATGGGTCAACTTGCAACACGGAAGTATTAGAGGCAATTTTTGTGCCATCCATCAACCAAATAACATTGTCACCAGTTTGACTATTACGCCATAATAGATCGCTTTTACCATCGCCATTGAAATCAGCAGTCTTAAAATTCCAGGCTGGGTCAACTTTATCCAAATTACTTGTTTCGGCAACTCTTGTGCCATCCATCAGCCAAATTGAGGTATCACCAGTTTGAGAGTTGCGCCATAATTTATCTGTCTTACCATCACCGTTGAAATCAGCAAGAATTGCCGGACTGTTGAAAATTGAATTCGGATTTTCTGCTGCTTGTGCTGAATCTGAGGATTTACCCAAACCTAAATAATTAGTATTTAAATTAAGGTTGTCTCCCAAATCTTTTACAGATTCAAATGAATTTAAGGCACTATCTGTAGAAACAATTAAGGAATTTTTAGATTCAAACATCGATTTTCTTTTTCGCGAATTCTCATAACTATTTTTAACTTTTTATTTTGGAGTTTTCTGTTACTTTATGACATCCAATATTTTTGTTTTGTTAAACCGTATGCCATTTTTATATTTTATATATATATGGTAAAAAATATGACTTGTGTATCCATCTGGATATACAAGTCATATTAGATCGTAGTCAGGACTTCAGTCCTTAATTTAAGCGTTAAAACGCTGACTACGAATTAGAAGGTATACCACTCAGGAGAAAGTGCATCCGTAGGAGTTTCAGTTGCATTCGTTCCATCCATTGTCCAAATGGTGTTGTCACCTGTTTGGTAATTGCGCCAGAACACGTCACTCTTGCCATCGCCGTTGTAATCGCCAATGCTAGCTACTGAAGATGGATTAGATTGCGCTAGAACAGCTTCGCTGCTAACTGTAGTGCCATCCATCAACCAAGCAGTGTTCTCACCGGTTTGCTTATTGTGCCACAAGACATCAGTCTTGCCATCACCGTTGAAATCGCCAATGCTAGAAGTCCAGTTGGCATCAAGGGTTGTTAGAGCACCCTCATTAACGAGGACACCATTCATCGTCCAAACTTTATTTTCTCCGGTTTGAGTATTGCGCCACAAGATGTCAGTCTTGAAGTCACCGTTGAAATCACCAAGGCTAGCAGTCCAAGCTGCATCCTGTGATTGAAGATCAAACGGACTCGCTTGAGTGCCATCCATAAACCAAACTTTGTTTTCTCCGGTTGTCGCGTTACGCAAGAAGATATCGCTCTTACCGTTGCCATCAAAATCAACAATGGTAGGAGTGAACGCTGGGTCTGACTTATCTAAAGCAGTAGAAGAAGTGACTGTTGAACCATCCATCAGCCAAATGGTATTTTCACCGGTTTGGGCATTGTGCCACAAGATATCGGTTTTGCGATCGCCATTGAAATCCCCAATGCTAGAAGTCAACGCTGGGTCAACCTTTTCTAAAGAAGCTGAACTCGCAACTTTTGTCCCATCCATTAGCGCTAGGACATTTTCACCCGTATTCTTGTTGTGTAACAAAAAGTCGGTCTTACCATCACCATTGAAATCGGCAATATTATAAGTCCATGAGGATACGTCATAAGTCCCCAGAGAACCCTTTTC
Source organism: Plectonema radiosum NIES-515 (assembly GCF_025753815.1). Classification (GTDB taxonomy): domain Bacteria; phylum Cyanobacteriota; class Cyanobacteriia; order Cyanobacteriales; family Nostocaceae; genus Hassallia; species Hassallia radiosum_A. The sequence goes on from NZ_JAOWRF010000250.1 coordinate 20,839, forward strand.
GGTAACTGTTGAACCATCCATCAGCCAAACTTGAGTTTCACCAGTGGCACTATTCACCCAGACTTTATCCGCTTTACCATCACCGTTGAAATCAGGAACAATCGCTGCACTGGTTAAGTAAGGATTGGGATTGGGGTTTGCTGTTGCCAACGGTGATTCTGAGGCTTGCGACTGGTAAGAAGAAGTATCTAAAGGATTTTTGCTCGAAGTATTTGAAGTTATGTCTGTTGTTAATGCACTAGTTGTCGCACTTTGGGGATTTTTCGCTTCAAACATGTTGTTTGTTTATCACGCCGTTTCATCAAGTTTTAGCTGGTTTTTTCAAGTGAATTCAAGTGTTATTTAAACACTTTTATCGTTGTTTAATGTTTTCTTTAGGACTGTTATGTTTTTGGGATAAATATCTAACAATTAAAGCTCAGTTTTTCCGTCAAATATGAACAAATTTTGTATCCGTTGAGGGGGGGCGATCGTCAGAAAAACCCCTGTCTGAATTTTTGGTGTGCGATCGCTCCTCTGTAGGAGATCGTTAGAAAAACTCCTGTCTCAATTTTTGAGCCAGTTCACAGGAGTTGAAACGCTACTGTGAAAAATAGGTATATGTAGATGGTAGATTAAGAGGCATGGATGAAAACTGCCTCGCCTACGGAATTGAAATTTCCGACTCAGATTGGGAAAAAACTCTCTTACTGTGTCAAACAACTGGTGAAGAAAATGGGGGTTCCAAAAAGTCAGACAAAAAAGGATGCGCCTTGTTTTAAAGATCCGCGATACCCAACGATACCCTCGATAGAAGGCTGTCCAATTTTGTCCAGTTTTAGTGCAGGGCCATGACTCGCGAGTGGCTCAATCTTTTTTGGGTGTTTTTGCTCGCGATTACCCCAGACGATAGCGAAGCACTGACAAGTCAGTTCGCGCACCAAAAATTTAGACAGCGGTTTTTATAACGATCTCCTACAGAGGAGCGATCGCACACCAAAAATTCAGACAGGGGTTTTTCTGACGATCGCCCCCCCTCAACGGATACTCTAAATCTTCCTCTTCTAGATAAAATTCAACGCTGATTTTAAATCTTAGTTTTCCTTTTTTCCAACCTTTAGAGCCAAGGTTGAGAACTTCACAATAGACCTCTTGCATAAATATTTTTTTCTCACGCAAAGGCGCAAAGGCGCAAAGAAGATAATGAAAATAAGGACTTTTGCAAGAGGTCTAATCTATACCTTCTTTCAAACAATTATCATAAGTAGCATAACAACCATCAGGATGCATTTTATCCGGATTAATATTCAGACCTTTAGACTTTAATTCATTAATAAATTTTTCTGCTACTGAGCGATTAGATGATTCATTTACTGCTTTTCTGAGTCTCCCAATTTTGAATGTATGTATCATCTCCAAAAGCCAAAACATCTTCATCATGGCAGTTTACGAGTTTAGATACATCTTTCATATTAATCTCCATTATTGAAAATAATCTGACAACTATACTCAACAATTGTATTCGCATCAAATATAAATTGTCAGTATATAAGTATTCCAATAAATAAATGATCCAAAGCTTGTCCGAAGCGAGCGTAACGTAGTGAAGAGAAGCAATCGCAGGGACTTTGAGATTGCTTCTCCTGTCGGAGATGCTGCGCGAACATTCCGCTTCGCTCCATTCGCTTCGGACAATTGGGCATTTTTTTTACTTGGAGTACTCTATAGACAAAACGCCCTCAGAATAGAATTCTGGGGCTATACAAACAAAGTCCGCATGACAAGGACTTAAAACTCAAAATAACTCTTATATTTGCGTGATAAAAAAAGATATTTAACCGCAGATGAACACAGACAAACACAGATAATTACCTGTGTTTATCTAAGCGCATAAACAAAATATTAACGAATTAAATTCCGAAAAACCTCTGCGCTTACTTTGCGTTCCTCTGCGCTTAAAAACGCTACAAATTCACCCTTAAATTCTAACCCTCCTCTACAACATCCGATACCAGAAAACCATTACTCAAAATAGCATCCGAAACCTCATAAATTTTCAGCGAATCATCAACTAAAGGTAACAAACAATCATATAATCGCATCGCTTGCAAACAACTATTAATTGCCGAAACCGCTGAATTATACCCCTCAATCTTTTGTTCAACAGCAGATAGTAACCGTCGATTATTTAATATTTTATTCTCAGCTTCTTGTGCAAGGGTTTCTTCCAAATAAGCACGCGCATGAGAGTATTGTTGCAAAATTTCATCTGCTTGCTTATCTGCCATTGGTAACAAATGACTTTTGATAGTTTGGTTCACAGTCTGGCGGAAATTTTTGCGGATGGTTTCGGATACTTTCGGCTCAAAATCTAACTTCAATAATTGCCTAATTGCGGGTTCAGCTTCAACCATGCTTTCGCAGTCGTAACCTTGAGAAGTTTGCAGCAATGTTTGCCGAAACTGATATATTGAAAAAGTGCCTTCATCGTAAAATCTGGGACTTTCTCTGACAAAGCGATCGCATTCAACCCGTGCTGCATTTACAAGAGCTTCAGAGACGGCTTTTTCTAACGCTTTTAACTCAACTTCAATTCCGCCATCATTACCTAATAAGCGATACAATTGACGGTAATATTCAGATTTACGAATTCTTTCCATCAACCCTTGAAATAGATTAGCTATTACTTCCTGTGAAGACTCTACTAAAATATCTTCCAACTGATTCGCCAAATAATAAAAAGCCTCTACTAAAATAGCAATTAATGGTGCAGTCGCATTACGAGGATGAGTCAAAGTTGCGCGTCGATAAGCATTACTCACAGAAAAGGTATGTAACAACTCATCTAAACGGTGAGTCATGCGTAATTGCAAGTGACGAAAATCATCTTCAAAAGCATCACAAGCGTTATTAATGACGTTGTTTACTTCTTCTGTCATATGCTGGCGAAAATCATTGCCAACTTGCTGTAATTGCTGATTGAGGCGTTGTAATTCCTGCGTTTTCATCGCTTCAATTTCTCGCGGTTGACTATCTAATTCTCGCTGTATAGATTGGTAATGTTTTTTGATTTGGATACAAACATCTTCCAAATCGTCGGCGAGATTTTTGAATAGTAACGGACGCTTTTCTTCGGTAAGATAGCGAGTAATGGCTGTTCTAAATCCTTCAATACCGCTATCTTGAATTAGTTGATTAATTAATGGCATTCCCTGTTCAGCAATAATTCTCACATAATTCTCATTCGGAGTTTCAAAACTGTTAACCGAAATTCTAAATTGACTAGGTGATAACTTACCAGAGTTTGCACAATAACGATTGAACTCATTCACAAATTGCGGCGTTTGTTCGTTATCATTCTGTGAGGGCAGATAAACCCCGTTCCTACTAGCCAAAATCGAATCTAAACCAAATCTATCTTGTAGGCTTGTCTGTTTAATTTGACTGCCGTAAAATCCTAGTAAAGCACTAGTTTTATAAACTCTAGTTGTATCTCGAAACTGCCCATTAATCAAATCATCCAATCTTTGTCTTAGCTGGTTGTTGTACCAAGTTTCATCAATGCGGTTGAAAATATAAAATACGCGATCGCGAATTCCCCCATTCCCTCGCATCGTTTCCAAAAGTTCCGTTTCTTCCTTCGTCATATCACCCGCTGAAGCCGGTTTCAGCACACACACCACCGCAGATGTATCAGAATGTTGAATTTTCGCGTAAGTTAACTGTGCATCTTTTTCAACTGGTGCATCAATTCCTGGTGTGTCGATAATCACATTTCCATCCTGCAACAAAGGATGATGACAGTAATATTCAATGCGTTTTAAAACAGCACTGTTGCTACCACGACGTGCATATCCAGCAGCTTCCTTCAAATTAGAAAAATTAAATTGCTCCATCGAATATATGGCATTATTAACTGTATGAATGCGTTCTCTATTTGCCACATATCCATCAAGCAATAAAATTAACGCTTTCGCTTGTTTCGCACGTTCCGATTTATTCTCACCACCCTCTTGCTGAATAATTGCTTCACATCCTTGATGCAACAAATCAATCACTTCAACTTGATTTATATTGACTCCTACCTTAAATCCCAACAGTTGACATAAACAAGTTGCTTGTTCTCGAATTTCAACTTCACTTAAAAACGTTAAAACAACTCGTTCTTTATTAACTTCCGCATACTCAATTTTGCATTCCGTGCCAGTAGCATGTCCCTCTGCACTATATAACAATTCCCGCTCCAACAGCGCATTAATTAGCATCGACTTACCTGCGCTAAATGCACCCGCAAACACAATTTCAAACTTCGGAGAAATCGCTTTACCCAAAGAAGTTTGCACTGATGTAATATCATGCGATCGCAAACTTGCTTCTTGCTGTAAAAGTTTTAATATAAACTCAACTTGTTCTTTCAGATTTTTACACTGAAGCGGTAGATATGACATCTTCGACACCTAAAAATATATTAATATAGTTTAAGAATATTTCTCTACTTAATGGTTCAGTAAAATTACTAGCTTAATTTCTCATTCCTAACCGCACAAAAATGAAAATCTATCCCCTCAGACTCAAACCCAACCAAGATTTAAGACAAAGTTTAAAAAACTTCGCCAATCAAGAAAATATCAAAGCAGGTTTTATATTAAGCGCTATTGGTAGCCTCAAACAAGCAAAAATCCGCTTTGCAAATCAATCAGATAGCATATTATTAATAGAAAAATTTGAAATTCTTTCCCTCAACGGAACAATAGCAACTTCCGGCGTACATTTACATATTGCTATTTCCGATAAACAAGGTAAAATTATCGGTGGACATCTTGACAATGAATGCATCATTTACACAACCGCCGAAATAATAATTGGTACAACAGAACAATTCATCTTCAATAGAACTATCGACGAACAAACAGGCTATAAAGAACTAGAAATCATCCCCAATAACTCTTAACCTCTCTTCCCTCCTTCTCTGCGTCCTTGGCGCCTCTGCGGTTCGTATTCTTATCAGTAGTAAGCGATTTATCGCTTATTATGAGCACTCTTCGTGCTCACTACGAATTAAAATTTACATTTCCTTTTCACAACACCATCAGTCAAAGTGTCACATAAGAACAATTTAATAAAACTGTTGGCATCATACTAATAATATTATGACCGCCATAGCAATCCACATAGTGATTCGTGAACGGTGGTAGGTGGGGATTGTCTTCTGCGTTACATCCATCTCTGCTCACCCTGTCAAGTCACAACATAAAATGGAGTATTGCTATGACTAAACGGCATTGGAGATTGTCATGGTATTAGACAATTTTCGCCGAAAATTACGCCAAGAAGCACAAAAATGGCGGGATGAAGGAATTATTAGTTCTTCATGTTACCAAGACCTGGGAAAACGTTATCAATTTGATAACCTGGAAATAGCTGCACGCGATCGCTTCGTTTTTCTTGTCATTGCGATCGGCAGCATTTTGTTAAGCTTAGGCATAATTACCTTTGTAGCCGCAAACTGGCAGGCATGGTCACGAGATGTCAAATTTGTGATTTTGATCAGTTTGTTTTTCGCAACTACCATCACAGGTTTTTACTCTTTTAGAGAACCTACATTTAATGCCGAAGGAAAAAAGCAACCACGCAGCAAACAACTATTAGGAGAAAGTTTGCTAATTTTAGCTGCTTTGATATTAGGTGCAAATATTGCGTTGATGGCGCAAATGTTTAATATCAGCGGTTCAACTTCCCAACTATTTCTTTGGTGGGGGTTGGGTGTTTTAATCATGGCATATGGACTTAATTTGACTTCCTTGGGAGTCCTATCAATCATCCTCATCCAAATAGGATATTGGACGGGATTAGGAGAATTGTCTTACTCTGCAACTGACTTCAGTTGGTCGCGATTATTGGTGCAACACATGCCATTATTTATTTGGTTACTGTTTGTACCCTTAGCTTATTTATGTCGATCGCGTTGGATATTTGCACTCGCAGCGATCGCCTTTACCATCTCCTTACAATTCAACCTCAATCCTCTACAACGTTTAGCTTACTCTAATAATTCAGCTCCTTGGGTTGCATCTTTTGCTTTTGCACTTCCAGCCGCACTATTTTGGAGTTACGATGACCTACTATTCCCCACAATCAATTTTAGGTTATTTCAACCCCTCGCCCAAAGTCTCTCGCTATGGTTTTTCGGAACCCTATTTTACGTCCTTTCCTTTTATTGGGTTTGGCAATATCCATCTTCCGGATTTTATCCCCTAACAACCAACTCACAAATTCAGTCATTTCCCCTAATTGATTTAGGAATCCTCAGCGGTTTAGTAGTATTGCAATGGCTGTTTATGCTGCGTTATCGCAACAGCCTAACCCGTAGAGGAATGGATATTACCAATGTCTTTATTACCAGCTTTATTGTCATCGTCGCTTTGATACCTTTTTGGCATCAAGCTGTTACTCGTATTCCCGGTTTAGCAGTTTTTATCTTCAATATTCTTCTGGGAATATTTGCCTTTGGACTAATGCGGCACGGCATAGAATACGGTGATAGACGCACATTTTGGGGCGGAATGCTGTTATTAACCCTGCAAATTATTAGCCGCATGTGGGAATATGACACCGACTTAATTTTCAAATCATTTGTCTTTGCTATGTGCGGTGTCGGTATAATTAGCGCCGGACTTTGGTTTGAACGGCGTTTAACAGTTAGGAGTTAGGAGTTAGGAGTTGGGAGTTGGGAGTTTGGAGTTGGGAGTTGGGAGTTGGGAGTTTGGAGTTAGGAGTTAGGAGTTAGGAGTTAGGAGTTAGGAGTTAGGAGTTGGGAGTTTGGAGTTGTAGAGACGCGATATATCGCGTCTCTACGAGTTAGTAGTTATACCATTTATTGCACGAAGATGCGCCTAATTAGCCTGGGTCGGCAATAGCCCCACCCTTCGCTTGGTGAGGGCAATGTAGAGCAACCATCAACCATCAACCATCAACCATCAAAAATGAAAAGCAATTCCAACGAATCTAACAAATCTTTGACACCGGAAATGGAATTTTCCAAAAAGGTGACTTTTGACGATTACATTCAGGCAAATGAACAAAAATCAACAAAGCCTTTACCATTTTTGCGGCTGATAGTTCCGCTGCTGATTCAAACAGCATTGATTATGGCAATACCATTTCAAGCGATGTTTACTCATTTCACTGGTAAAACAGTAATCTTGCAAACTGTACCAGTCAACCCTAACAATGCGCTACAGGGAAATTCGGTGAACCTTGATTACAACATCGCTCGTTACGACACTTTGAGAAGATTACCAGGATGGCAAGAATTAGTTAGACGCCGTTCTAATAGAAACAGACAATACGTTTCTTTAGCTGAGGGAACCAATTTTTATGTGACTTTGCAAGAGCAAGAATTTCCAGATTCTCGTAATCCTAGGGCTTGGAAGCCGGTGCGGGTTAGTGCTAATCCCCCTAGAACTTTAGCGGCAAATCAGGTAGCTTTAAAGGGTGTTTATGAGAATAAAGCTATTAACTATGGTATAGAATCATATTCCATCCCAGAAGACCAAAGGCAGCAAATTAACAATAATCTGTTTCAGGCAGAGCAAACCCAACAAAGACGGCAACAACCGATTTTAGTTGAAGTTAAAGTAGATGCAGAGGGTAACGCTGTCCCCGTTAGTATGTGGGTACGCGATCGCAACTACCGCTTTTAATCTTCACGTTTTAACTGCCATGCGGCACCAAAAGCTGCCCCAGCCCCAGCTAGCAAACCAGTACTCATTCCTTCTATAGTTTTGTTAATGGGGTTTCGGGTCAAGCATTCACTCGTCACGGTGTCGGCTTGCAAGCAAATAGTGCTTTCTGCCCAACTTGCCGTACCTCCTAAAACTACACCGGTGACACTACAGGAAACAATTAGCAGTAAAAGGCGTTTGATTTTTCTATCCATAGAGGGTTGTGGAAAATCTTCTTGATGGTATAGGACTCTCAACTACTTTACACATACGTGGAAATAATGTCAGCTGTTCGTGTCTAAAAAAAGCGATCGCAATCCATAATACCGTTTCGGCTTTTGCTTACCCAGCCGCAACCAAAACCCATACCCAAGCCCGCTGAGTGCTCATTACCGCTTCTCGCTTTTTCTGGGAGAAGTTAGGTTTTTCCTTGGGACGTTGCCAGATGAAGATTACCCTGGTCTGATCCCTGACCTAGAGTTCATTTAAACCCCAATCAAACAAGTTCTCTAGAAACATAGATTTATGCTCATCTTCGCCTGAATATGCATAGAGCGATCGCGCCACTTGCAAACAGTAACCCAATAGTAGTAAAATTACACCATAAAGATTACGGCTGTACCTCTGTTTATTGTGCTCAAAGCTAGTTAAATAGAAGAGTTTTCCCGAAAATACAGACCTAAATTATACACAGTAGTTCATCTCAGATGTGTCCGTAATACCTGTATAAATCTTGCTAGTTGCTTGATCCTAAACCCAAACTATTTATCAAGTTGCAACCGAAAGCTACCTTAGGGGTAGAAGTCAAAAAACATTATAATATTTAGTCTGTTCATTAAGAGGCAATAGCCTGAACAAGAAATATATCTATACATTTTGTTGGTGAATTGTCTAAGGTGTAAATTTCAGGTGAACATAGAAAAGTTTATTCAACGGACAGAAGCATTCCACAGGCGTTTAGCAGATTTGAACCAAACTGCCAATGCATTGCCTTGGATAACGTCGGACATGTTACCCCAAGCTTTTAAGGAACTCGGTAGCAACTCCAGAATGTTGCAGTTGGCAGCGGAGGAATTATATTTACAAAATGAGGAATTAATCCGTACACGAGGTTTGCTAGAAGCAGAATGCCAACGCTACCAGAACTTATTTGAGTTTGCACCAAACGCCTATTTATTAACTAATATTGAAGGCATAATTCAAGAAGCTAACGGTCTTGCCACTAGATTGCTTAACGTTCCCAAACATTATCTAATAGGCAAACCATTAATTAACTTTGTTCCTTTAGAAGAACGTCGGCGCTTTCGCAATGAATTAAGTGAAGTATTTCGCTCAGACAGCAGTAGAGAATTATTAGTGCGCTTGCAGCAGCGCGATGGCAAATCTTTTCATTCAGCTTTGACAATAGCCGCTGTTCGCAACGAGTACGGTAAACCGATAAACTTACTTTGGGTGTTACGTGAAATTCCTGAGAGCGAGCAACCCCAATTACCTAATAATGAATTTAACTTCAGCAAAAACCGCTCTAGATATGAACATTGTAAAGGAGAAACTATAAGCCTCAACCCATCACAAATTTTTTATGTTTGTCAGGGTTTAGTTAAACTTAGTACATTTTGTGAAACTGGCGAAGAAGTGCTGACAGGATTAGCAAGTGAAAAAATGGTTTTTGGCTCTAGTTTAACTTCTTTACAAACTTACGAAGCAACAGCCCTGACGGAAGTTGAGTTAGTTTCAATTGATGTTGCAGAAATAGCACAGTCTCCGGCATTGAGTCATGCGCTTTTACCAAAATTTAATCAAAGATTGCGGCAGACAGAATCTTTTTTAGCTATTTCCGGAAGGCAACGAGTGCAAGATCGTTTACATTATTTATTCCGACTTTTGAAACAAGAAATCGGTCAATCTATCCCGGAAGGATATCGCTTAAATGTTCGTCTCACCCACGAAGAACTTGCTAGCGCTTGTTGTACTACCAGAGTGACAATTACGCGATTGATGGGGAAGTTACAACAAGAAGGTGTAATTAGCTTTGATTCAAAAAAGCATATAATTTTACAAAATTTGAGTTAGGGTAATGGGCATGAATGTGAAAAATTAAAAATTCACGCATTGAAGAAAGTTTGACTATTATCTCAAGCCCCACCGAAACTGAAGCTACGTGTAGACTGCTGCGATCGCCTATTTCTTTGGGAGAAGGGATTTTAAATCCTTTAATTGAAGATAAAGAGGTTTTTTTAACTAATTGGTATTGAAGAAATGCGATTAATTTTATACAGCAAACCAGGTTGCCATTTATGCGAAGGGTTGCAAGAAAAGTTAGAACAAATCCTACAGACGCGAAATACGAAGTCTGTACAACTGGAAATTCGCGATATTATGACTCGTGATGATTGGTTTGCTGCATATCAGTATGAGGTGCCGGTGCTTTATGTAACGAACCGCAGAGACACAGAGGAAGCAGAGGAGCAGATGATACCGCGTCCTTCGCCGCGTGCAACCGTGTCACAATTGGAAAAAATGCTCCGGAAGTATTTATAGGTGTTTGATAAACTGAAAAATAGTGCAAAATAGGCGCAATGTTAGCGGGTGACGAGGTTAGTAAAATGAAGCTGCGTGAATTATTAACGGGTGTAGAGGGGATTGGACAATTACCTGGAGATTCAGCGATGGATGTAGAGGTAAAGGGTTTGAAGACGAATTCTCATGCTTGTGGTGTGGGAGATTTGTTTATTGGTATGCCAGGAACACGGGTTGATGGTGGGGAGTTTTGGGAAAGTGCGATCGCATCCGGTGCTGTTGCTGCTATTATCTCACCTGAAGCGGCAGAAAAAAATCCTCCCACGACTGACGTTTGTGTGATTGTTGCTCTTGATATCACTAAGGCTTGTGCTCAAATTGCAGCAGCCTTTTACAATTATCCTGGGCAAAAACTCAAACTGGTGGGGATGACGGGTACGAATGGCAAAACTACTACTACTCATTTGATTGAATATTTGCTGCACAAGGCAAATAAAAATACGGCTTTGATGGGAACTCTCTACACTCGTTGGGCAGGTTTTGAGCAAACTGCTGTCCACACTACCCCATTTGCGGTCGAGTTGCAGCAGCAGCTGGCATCGGCTTTAAATGCTGGCAATGAGTTCGGGGTGATGGAAGTTAGTTCTCACGCTTTGGCGCAGGGTAGGGTGATGGGTTGTCAGTTTGAGGTGGGGGTGTTTAGTAATCTAACTCTTGACCATCTTGACTATCACCGCGATATGGAGGATTATTTTGCGGCGAAGGCACTACTTTTCAATTCTGATTATCTCACGGGACGGGCGATAATTAACAGCGATGATGTTTATGGAAAGCGATTAATTTCGTCTTTGAATTCAGATAAAGTTTGGAGTTACAGTGTTAACGATTCTACGGCTGATTTGTGGATGAGTGATTTAAATTACGAGCCGAATGGTGTAAGTGGTACAATGCATACACCTCATGGTGAAGTTGCTTTTCAATCGCCTCTAGTCGGTCAATATAATTTAGAAAATCTCCTAGCAGCAGTAGGGGCTGTTTTACATTTAGGAGTCGAAGTGGAGTTAATTGCTTCTGTGATACCTGAGTTTCCGGGAGTTCCCGGACGAATGGAACGAGTGCAAATTAGTTCCAAGCAGGAAATTAGCGTGATTGTGGATTATGCTCACACTCCCGATAGTTTGGAAAATTTGCTGAAAGCCGCACGTCCGTTTATACCTGGAAAGATGATTTGCGTGTTTGGTTGTGGAGGCGATCGCGATCGCACTAAACGTCCGAAAATGGGTAAGATAGCTGCTGATTTAGCTGATGTAGCTGTGGTGACATCAGATAATCCGAGAACTGAAGACCCAGAACGAATTTTAGCAGATGTTTTGGCGGGAATTCCTGATACAATTAATCCTACAGTTATATGCGATCGCGCTACTGCCATTCGCACCGCAATTTTACAAGCTCAACCCGGAGACGGTGTGTTACTCGCCGGTAAAGGTCACGAAGACTATCAAATTCTCGGTACCGAAAAAATCCACTTTGACGACCGTGAACATGCTCGCAACGCTTTAGAAGAAAGAATCAAGACCTTGGGTAATATCTAATAGACATCTCCAGAAAAGAATGTAGAGACTCCGGACGATCGCGTCTCTTGGGGTTTGGTTTACGCATATTAAAAGAGCGTTCGATGTCTATTAGACACACAAAGTGAAAATGAATGTAGAGACGTAGCACTGCTACGTCTTGTAGGGGTTCTGGATAACTCCTAATCCCCATTACCTATTCCCATTTATTTGCGGAATTAACTTTAATTTAACTGTAGTAAATAATATAATATAAATATCCGGGAAGAATCATGAAAAAAATATTCTTTAGGAGATATCTGTCTGTATTCTTGGCATTAGGGCTATCTGTTAGCTGTAGCAAAGTTTTGCTTGCTCAAACACAGTCAGCTTACGACCAGTATATGCAACTTGGTTACGCCGCAACTGCTCAAAGAAATTATTCAGGTGCTTTCAATTATTTCCAGCAAGCATTACAGCAACGTCCTGGAGATATATACGCAAGTACAGCAGTAAATAACATTCAAAGTTATATTAAAAATCGTCGTCAAGCTACTTTAGGCTTTGTTTCTAGCATAGGGCGTCCTGGTAGACGCCAATCAGCAGCATCACGGGCAGGATCTTGTGTGGAAACCGGACAATCTCTTACACCCCTGACACCAAAAACAGATCCGCAACTAACAACAGCAGCGTATCCAAGTTTCTTTGTTTATGTTCCGCAAAACTCTGCACAAGCGTTAGAGTTTGTTTTACAAGATAATACCACCAACCGGGAATTATACAAAACAACCTTAAAGCCCAATAAACAATCTGGTGTTGTTCGTGTTAATTTCCCGAATAATGCAAATTTACCATCTTTACAAAATGGCAAAGAGTACGCTTGGAGTTTTTCGGTAGTTTGCGATACTCAAAGTCGTGATAAAGATATAGAAGTAACAGGCTCAATTCAACGCATTCAAGCTGACCCTAATTTAGCGATTCAGCTAGAAAAAGCACAACCCAGACAGCGTGCTGCTTTATATGCAACATCAGGGATTTGGCAAGATACTTTAACAACTATAGCAGATTTACGACGTACCAATCCTAACGATTTAGGAATTAAAACTGATTGGGAAGATTTGTTGAAATCAGTCGGTTTAGAAAAAATTGCTTCATCACCTTTACTATAGTGTTTCTTATAACCGTTATAAGAATGCTCGCTGAAAACCCTTGAAAAAGTGGCACGTGACATCTCTACAGCCTAGGACAAGGGTAGCTTCCCAACCTTAATGCCCACCTTATCTGCGACGCGCACTCGCGTTCGTGGGCTAATTAGGTGCATCTTCATAAAGAAATGATGCCGTACTCAAAGCAGCTACACATCCTTGTATATTGAAAGAACATTTCAAGGCAGGGCTAAAAGATTAGCAAAAGTCTATAGTTACTCCACAGCATAGGCTGTAAATTGACGTTTAAACGGTGAATGAAAACCAACCACAATATCAGAAGGAGGCACACCCAACTCAACTAATCTATCCGCAACGAGTTCCTCCGTACCGTTATATTGAATCCATATTTTCCCATTTACAATATCAAAATGCATCACCGGACCGAATACACGTTTATCTCCCTGCCACCCAACATAAGCTAATTGATAATGATCGTGCTCCAAATCAAAAATTAATTCAGGCTTGACAGTATCTTTCCCCGAACTAATTTGTGCATGTTCCGTCAAAATTTGTTTAATATGCTGCCGATATAAATCTATTTTATCCATTGTCTTATTTCCTCCTGCTTTGGGTCATAAATTATCAACTTCACTTGATAACGCTGAATAGCACGTTGGATAAAAGGAAGCTGAAAAAAGTCGAAGTAAGTTTCGGATGGAACTGCTAAGAAAAGGATTCTATCTGGTTCATTTTCCTCCAATGCTTGACAATAATTAAGGTATTGACCGAGTGCTGTGTGAAATTCGTTAATATCAGAGCTTGCTATAAAACTTTTAATTTCAACCGCTATTTTTTCTGTATTTCGTTCCGCAGCAATAGCGCTTTCTGCCGCTAAATCTATATGTACTTTTACTGCTTCGCTAATACGAATTATCAATGGGTCATTTGTAATTATCCACCCATCTTTAATTAAGGCATTTTTCACTTGTTGATGAAAAGCATCTTTAGCCATTTAATATTATATATTATTAATAGCAGCTTTTTTATCTCAAAAGGCTTTTATTGACAGCATGATAACACATGAGGCATGGGTGTAGCGAGGCTGTTGACTTTGTGATAAATCCCACGATAAATTTCAATACCCTCAGATATGAATCCTTACCGCAAGGAAATTGCGTTACTACTTCACAACGGCAATAAAACACTTTCCAAACTCTGTAAAACCTCTTCGGCTGACTGATATCTTTGGATATAGTCGTAAGCTATCATCTTATCTAACACAGTAGCTAATTTTTCACTAATATTATCTAGCTTGCACCAAATTACTGCATCGGCATGTAAGTCACCTTTGAAAATTAATGCTCCATGCGGATTTCTTTGAAATTGTCTTGGAGGTATTCCAGTTAGCGCTTCAATTCCAATCATTCCCAAAGCATAAATATCACTATTTAGTCTGGGATGCCCTAATAGTTGTTCTGGAGGAGCATAACCAGCAGTACCAATTGCAATCGATTGATTATCTTCAATTTGTTGAGATTGAATTTGCTTGACAGCACCGAAATCAATTAAAACTAAGCGATTATCTTGTTGTCGTCTAATCAGATTAGCCGGCTTGATATCTCGATGGATCACATGATGACTGTGAACGAAAATTAGCACCCGCAAAACATCTTGGAGTAAATCAATCACTTGCGCTTCTGATAGACGTTTACCAGATTTAATTTCTTCGCTGAGAGAATGTCCGGGAATAAATTGTTGCACTAAATAAAATTGTTGATTTTCTTCAAAATAAGCTAACAATTGGGGAATGCGATCGCTCTTACCCAAAAGTTCTAAAATTTCTCCTTCCGTTTTAAATAAACGTCTAGCGACTTCTAAAAATTCTTCATCTTGACGAGCGGGTTGCAAGTGCTTAACTACACATTCTGGATTGCCTGGACGCTGAGTATCTGAGGCTAAATAAGTTTTCCCAAATCCTCCAGAACCCAGAGGTTCAGTAACTTTGTAGCGTCGGTTGAGTAAAGTGTCTTTTTCAAACAGAGGAATTGCTGTCACATCATTATCTGTGTTTCCATCCCCCTGCAAAAGTGCTTGCAATAACTTGATGGTTCTTTCTTGCTCTCGAATTTGTCGTGCGATTTTTTCTTGCTCTCGTTTGTTGCAAAATGCGCTATAGGCAACGACACTTCCTGTCGCTACGATCAAACCTAATGCGGGAGAGACAACCGGAATCCATCCGGCTTGGGTAAATATGATATAATTGATTAGTAACAATAAAGTTAAAGTGACTCCACTCCCAAGAGTCAAACGCAGTGGATGTTGAATTCTCCATGCGATAATTCCTCCTGCTAAACTCCACACCCATATCCAAACAACTTCACCCCACTCAGGGAAAAACCAAAATAAAGGTTGTTTGTTGACGACAGCGCTGAGAATCTGACTCACCATTTGCGCTTGGACAACAACTCCAGGCATTTTTTGGTTATCTTGTTGATTGGCGCTATAAGGTGTGTTAAAAATATCTTTGATGCTGGGTGCAGTTGAGCCAATGAGAACGATTTTATCTTTGACTAAAGCTGGATCGATTTGATTTGCCAGCACTTCGCTAACAGTAACAAGTTTGACAGGGTTAAGAGAACGGTAATTCAGCAGAATTTGAAAGCCATTTGTATCTACTTTCTGATAACCTCCAGAGTCACTCTGTAACGGTTTAAATATAGTATTACCAATTTGCAGTTCTTTCTTGGCAGAAAATTTGGGTTGAATGTTTCCCAAATAGCGCAGTGCTAGTTGTAAGCTTAGAGAGTAAGGAGTTGCACAAGCTGAGGTGGATTCTGGTTGGATCAGTAGTAGATTTCGACGAATAATATCATCTGTGTCTGCAACGACATCGCTAAATCCGACTTGCTCTATTTGTGTTCCTGCTGGCGGTGGTGTGGGAGAATTAAGAGAATCAGAATGTTTGCAGACAGAAATAATGCGATCGCTCTTCTGGAAATGTTGCAGTAGTTTATCATGACCTGGCTCGACTCGCAAATCGCGAAAGATATCCAAACCAATTACTCGTGGTTGATATTGTTCTATTTTGGTAAACAGCTTATCGATAATTTCTCCTGATAATGGCCATTTTTGGAAGTTTTGTAAATCTTTTTCAGTTACTCCCACAACCAAGATGCGAGGATCTAAACCAGGATTGCCCCGCATTTGAATCATCCGGTCAAAAACCTTCAATTCTATTGGTTCTAGTATTCCCAAGCGCTGAATCCCAAAGAGCAAGATTGTCGCGATCGCACTAGAAATAATCGCCGGCTGGATGAGGAAACTTTTCACTTTTGCCAGCATAGTTTAGCACCTTTTGAGCTAACAGTTTTAGATTTGGTCTCACGCACTCGGAGCAAAGACGCAAAGTAAGAAATCCAGAAATCGAATCACCAAGGATTGCCAACCATTGTAAATGCTGCCCAATAATAAGGATGGGATAATGGTCCATCAGGTTGCTGGATACTATCAGCGGGTAAAGGTAAATTTCCAACTTCTCCTAAACCTTGTATTTGTCCGTTTTTTAAGTAAATCTCTCCTTTTGCCATCGCTACTTGAGCTTCTCTTAAAGCTTCTGCCCGAATTCTAGAGGTTTTCAAGCTTTGGTAAAATTTTGTCATCAAAGCGGCAGAACCAGCATCGTTGACTGCCCACAAACTCGCAACACTCGTTTTTACACCTGCGAGCACTGCTAATCCAGCAAATCCAATTTCTGCCTCTTCGTCTCCTAAAGCTGTTCTACAAGCACTTAGTACTAGCATTTCTACTTGAGGTTCATTAAAACCTAATTTCCGAATTTGGTTTAAGCGTAATTTGTCTTCCCAGAGTTGAATATATGAATTACTCAGCGTACCCGTGTTAAAATCAGCATGGGTTGCCATGTGAATAATTCCGAAAGGTTGTTGACGACGGATAGCTCTAAGATTATCTAAAGTCGCTTGCTTATTGAGAAATAATTTCCCTTGCCAAAGCTTAAACACCAATGTAGATAATTCAACGGGAACTGCTGGTAAAGGTGTTTGTCCTTGAGTTGTTTGAGAAACTCCCATCGCTAAAAGTTGAGATTTTTTAATGTCGGTGTAGAGTGTGTTGGTTAAGGTGAGACTGGGCATCAAGCCAATACTGTATTTTTCTACCAAAAATCCTTTACCATTGTGTAAGGCAGCCATCGGGGTAGAACGTAGACCAACATCAGGCAGAAAAACTAGATTGTCGATACCTCGTGCTTCTAAATCTGCTTCTAATGGGGAAATTATCCAGCGATAAAGTTGTTGAGAGAAAGGTAAATAACCGTCACTGCGACGATTTCGCGGAATCACGATTTGGTTGCGAAATTCTTCAGCAATTTTGAGAACTTCGGCTTTTGTCGCTTCGGGAATCCGTTTGCGTACAGGATTTCCTGTTCCTGTCACCATGACTAATTCGAGTTGTTGGCTGTTTTGCTCTGCTATAGTATTTAACTGTTTATTACCCAAAACAGATAAAGGAGTAATTTCTACAGGAACAAAACTGATGTAGATAAATGCAGGTTTGACACCAGTAGCTTTTTCAATCTTTTGAGCAATTGCTTTACCATCATCCAATGTTTTCAGGTTGGGAATCGGTATACCTAACTGAGTCGCAATCCTACTGGTAAACTTATCCTCAGGAGTGGGATTAGTATCCAGCAGTGCTCGATTACCATCAGTTGGGATGGTGATAGAAACAGGATTATCCCGCTTAACGGGATTATTATCGCATTGAACTGTGCAGGGGGGAGGAGTTGGAGTTGGAGGTGGAGGTGGAGGTGGAGGTGGAGTTGCAGGTGGAGTAATATTAAGTCCTACTTGTTGAGGTGCAGAAAAAGAAACGCGATCGCTTGCTCTAACTGTGAAAGCATTAATTCCTCCATTGGCATTACTTGGTGATGTATAATTAAGAGTCTCGCCAGGAATTAAGGCATCTCCTGGATTTAAAACGGTTTGCGATCGCCTTAATGTTCCAGCAGTAATCGCATCAAGGACGATAGAGGTGTTATCAAGATTGATATCGCTGGTGTTTGCTGTAAAAGTAAAAGGAAAAGATTGACCAGCTTGAGCATTATTTGAGAGTGTGGGGTTTGTCGTTAGTGTTGGTGCGCTGTTGACAGAATTAATTGTAATCCCCGCAGGAGTACCAATAGCAGTTCCACCATTAGACAAAACTGGAAAACTACCCGCAGAGATAATTGAGGTTCCACCCGCATTAATACTTCCTGTTGTACCATTGAGAGTTGTCAGAGGTGGAGCACCCACGATAAATGGTACATTATCTGCTCCGCCATCATGTTGAATTCTAACAGTTCCTCCACCAGTGGCGATGGTGTCCCTACTTTCCCCAATCGTTCCTGTACCTTGAACAAGTCCGTTTGTGAGCACTTGCACATTACCATTTTGAATAGTAATACCAGCTTCTGCGCCACCTTGGTCAGTTATAGCTTGAGAGTTAATGCTATCAAAACGAATCGTGCTACCAGCTGCATTAGTTGTTTGTAAGGTGACATCACCACCTGTAGCAGTTCCACCACGTTGGTTAGTATTGACGTTTGCGGAAGAGTTTATTGCTCCTGTAGTAATATTACCACCGCTGGTCGTGGCTATAACAGCGCCACCTGTACCCAAACCAAAACCATTATTGGAAGAAGAATCAATCGTATTAGTCTGGATGTCACCTGCGGCAGTTAAAGTTATTGTTCCTGCCGCATTCCCATTAGTAAAGCCGTTATTATTGCTTGTATTTAGTTGATCAAGAGTTATTCCGCCGCTGGTGGTGGTAACATTAATATTGCCAGAGCCATAGCCGTTTCCGCTAGCAATTATATTCCCTGCATTAATATTGCCGCTTGCAGACAAAGTTACATTACCGCTATTGGTGAAATTACCAGTTGTGCTGAGATTACCCAAAGATAAACTCGCTCCGGAAATATTGATGTTTCCCCCAGCATTTCTGATAGTGTCAGTGGGATTAGCAAAGATGACTCCACCGCTTTGAGAAGACAAGCTGAAATTTCCACCGTTCAATGTCGCTGTACCGGGGGTAGTTACTCCGGGGGTATCTCCGTTAATGGAATTGATGGTAATATTTCCAGTAGCCTGTAAATTGATATTGGTAGCTAAACTTAAGGTTCCCCAAGAAATTGTATTCGCACCATTATCAGGTAATGCAAAAGGAATATTACCAGCCGTACTATCAAAACTACCATTACCTGAAGGCGCATCGATAATCGTTAATGTGCTGGGGTCTAATAATAAAGTGCCAAAATTACCGCTGTTCGCTGAAGTATCGACAGAACCTCGAAAAGTTAAGAAATTTTTCCCCGATACTTCCACAAAGCCACCATTCCCAGAATTTAACCCACCGCGAGCAGATATATTACCAAAAAACTGAGTGCGATCGCTACCCCAAACAATAACACGTCCGCCATTGCCATTCAACTTACCCTGAGCATTAATCACAGAGTTGGAATCAACATAAGTCTGACTAGCATTATAGACCGTTCCCTTACCCTGATAATCGCCACCAATTAAGACTGTACCACCATTATTACTGCCAGAGGCGTTAATATTCGCGCCAATCACCGCAACTTGCTGACCCAAAACATTGACTGTACCCCCGGTGGAACCAGATACATCAACTTTGCCAGATATAATAGTTGTACCTGGGGAAGTTGGAATTTTCAGGTTTGAATTTGTTAGTTGTACAGTACCATCAGAATTAGCAGTTAAGCCAGTATTCCCCACAGTGAGCAACTCTGGTAAAGAAGCGACAGGAATAGTCGAGTTTGATTGATTGCTCAAAGGCTGAATTTCCAAACTTAAAATATTTCCCGGTTGACTCAAACGCACCCAACTTTGTCCAGGAACCGATGAAACGACGATTTGCCCCCCAGGAGCGGAAATCTGCCCAGTATTAATTACCGTACCACCTAATAAAGTTAAATTTTGACCAGCCCCCACCCCTAAATTACCAGCATTAATAATTCCACCTGGTTGATTGGTTGTAAAAGCGAATCCGTTGGGTTTCCCTACCAACGCAGTATAGTTATTTGTGGCGATCGCATCAAACCAAACATTCCCAAACCCAATACCATTTGCCGTCGTCGCCGTAAAAGCACCAGGAACATTTAAACTAGCATTTGCACCAAATACAAATCCTGCTGGATTCAGCAAAAATAAATTAGGACTTCCACCCGTTACCTGAATCAAACCATTGATAATGGAAGGATTACCCCCCGTCACTCGACCGAGAATATTTTGCAAAACTGGATTAGCCTGAAAATTAGCTATTTGTTCTCGTGAAATGCCAAACTCTTGAAAGCTGTGAAATAAGTTTGCCCCATCACCAGAAATCTTACCACCACTAATATCAAGTCTATTGCCGTTAGGCGTCACAACCGTATTTGTTCCGTCCGCAGCGGGAATAATTTGTTGCGCTGAAGCTAATCCCGCATTCACAGTTGCGATGAAGGGAACAATACCTAAGCAAGCATACCTGATAAAATTTTGGCATATTTTTAAGATGATTATTTCACTTCTAGACCCAGAGGCACAGAGACAAAAATTGACTTTCCGTAATTCAAAACTTTGAGCGTGTTCTTTATCCCTTTGCGTCTTTGCGCCTTTGCGTGAGCTTTCCCTTAACAAAAGCCTACCCGTACCGAATTCTACATCAATTTGATATTTATCAACAAGTCCCCGCCGCTTTAACGCTTCAGCAATTACCCCCTGGGATAATAGAAGCATTTCCAATCTACGCTCTTGGGTAATATTCCCTGGATGAGTCCGATAATAGTAAAGTGGCTTTTTCACCCGTCCAACAGAAGCAACTTCAGAGAGTCGCAGACATAAATCGTAATCTTCAACGACATCCGGTGAACCCTCAAAACCCTTCACTTGCTCGAAAAGCGATCGCCGAACTAAGCGAAAATGAAAAGTCATAAAGTCTACCAATAGCCGTTCTGGAGAGTAGGGAATCGAACAGCGATGACCATAACTAGTAACTTTACCACTTTCATTTATCTCATAATAATCAGTATAAACAAAACCCATTTCTGGCTCGCGTATAAGTACAGCAGCCGTTTCGGCTATTGCGGTAGGAGCCAAAAAATCGTCGCTATCTAACCAGCCGATGTAGTCTCCCGTCGTCTGGTTAGCTGCTGCTTGACGGGCTAATGCGATACCTAAGTGAGGTGCTTTTACTACCCGTAAACGCTTATCTTGTTGAGCAAACTTGTTCGCGATCGCCACTGATTCATCTATAGAGCCATCATCCCAAATTAGCAACTCAAAGTCTTGCCATGTCTGCGCTAAGACGCTAGCGATCGCTTCCCACAGGTAATCTTGACGATTGTAGTTGACGATGATAATTGAGATTAATGGCGACATGGAACTCCTCCCAATTCAAGGGTGTAATCACAATATAATCCTCATGTGAACCATCTCAGTGAAATCACTAACAAATGTAACTATTTAAAGATAATTTTCTTGCAGATATGACATACTCAAATATCTGGCAAAGGTAAATCTAATTATGAAGACCTTAATTTCTCTTAGAGACGTTCCGCCGCAACCTCTCTACCATAGCACCAAAAATATACGTGTCAGATATGCTTTGTTAATTCTCCACTCTGTCTGCATTCTCTGCATAGCACTAAAAGCTACGGCTGATGATGTCAATACAAATAACGTAACATTTCCCGCAATTGCACAGACATCAGATATTGACCCACCCCTCAAACCAGAAACAAGCGATCGCCTGATTGTACGTAAAATCAAAGTTGTCCATAGCACTGTCTTTAGCGAAAAAGACTTTAACCCTATTTTACAGCCGTATGTGGGACGAGAATTAACTCTTGAAGAAATTAGACAAGCCGCAGATAAAATTACTCAGCTTTATTTAAATCAAAAATATATCAATTCCAGAGCGATTCCGGTAACTGAGCAGACTCCAGACGGTGTGGTGGTAATTCGTGTGATTGAAGGACGTTTAGCAGAGATTGAAGTTCAAGGAACAAAGCGATTAAATCCCAATTATATTCGCGATCGCATCAAACTTGGTGCTGGTATCCCTCTGAATACTATACAACTTGAAGACCAACTAAAGTTACTGCGAATCGATCCACTTTTCACCAATGTGGAAGCTAGTTTACGTCCTACAGGTAAGGTTGGTCAAAGTATTCTCATTGTCAGAGTGCAAGAAGCAAACCCCATCACCGCTGTTCTTGGTGTAGATAACTATTCATCACCTAGCGTTGGGGGAGAAAGATTGGGTATTGAATTGCGCGATCGCAATTTAATCGGAATTGGTGATGAGTTGGCAGGCTCATATTACCATACTCTATCAGGTGGTTCGGATGTTTTTGATTTTAGTTATCAAATTCCCGTTAACGCCATGAATGGCAAGGTACAATTAAGAGCTGCCCCCAATCGGAACGAAATTACCGAAGCTCCATTTAATAGATTGGGTATTCGGGCAGATCAAGATTTATATGAAGTTAATTATCGTCAGCCGTTAGTGCGATCGCCAAGAGAAGAATTTGCTCTTTCCTTCGGATTTACCTATCAAGATGGTCAAACCTTTCTTTTTGATCGACTTCCCACCCCTTTTGGGATTGGTCCCGATGAAAATGGAGTTAGTCGTACCAGCGTAATTAAGTTTAGCCAAGATTATGTCAAACGCGATCCGCAAGGAGCTACTTTCGTGCGATCGCAATTTAATTTTGGCACTGGTTTATTAGATGCTACGATAAATAATGCACCCATCCCTGACGGTCGTTTTTTCAGTTGGTTGGCGCAAGTACAGCGCGTACAACAACTGAATAACGATAACTTGTTGCTGATTCAAGCCGACTTACAACTAACACCAGACAGCTTATTACCTTCCCAACAATTTGTAATTGGTGGTGGACAGTCTGTCAGAGGATATCGGCAAAATATTCGTTCTGGCGATAATGGCTTTCGTTTAGCGATCGAAGATCGATTCACTTGCATACGCAACGAATCAGGATTATCCACTATTCAGCTTATACCATTTCTCGACTTAGGAGCCATCTGGAATCAATCTGATAATCCTAACAAACTACCCAGCCAAAGATTTCTAGCAAGTGCAGGTTTAGGGCTATTGTGGAATCAAGCATTAGGAATCGATCGCCTAACTTTACGACTCGATTATGGAATACCCTTCATCGATTTAAACGATAAAGGTAATAATGCCCAAGATCAAGGCTTTTACTTCAGCCTGCGTTTTCAACCGTAGTGAGGACTGAAGTCCTCAAAAAAATAAAGCGCTTCAGCGCTCACTACATTATAATCAACACAAATTTCAGTTAATTTACCCGTGAATGTTCCCACCAGCTTTTCTACCCAAACTCGCAAAGCAGATCACATCCGTATCTGTCTAGAGGAAGACGTTCAGTGTCAGCAAATCACTAATGGACTCGAACGCTATCGCTTTATCCATTGTTGCTTACCCGAATTAGACCGTCAGGACATTGACATCAGCACAACGTTTTTAGGGAAAACTCTCTTGGCACCGTTGTTAATTTCTTCCATGACTGGTGGTACAGAACAAGCGGGCATCATTAACCGTCGTTTGGCAGAAGTCGCACAACATTATAAAATAGCAATGGGCGTTGGTTCTCAGCGCGTAGCAGTAGAAAAACCCTCAGTTGCTGATACCTTTGCCCTGCGAAAGTACGCACCAGACGTTTTGCTACTTGCGAATTTGGGCGCTGTGCAATTGAATTATAAATACGGTGTAGATGAGTGTCTGCGCGTAGTCGATATTTTGGAAGCCGATGCTTTAATTTTACACCTCAACCCGTTGCAAGAATGCATCCAAGGGCAGGGCGATACAAATTTTGGCGGATTGCTTGACAAAATCGCCGACTTATGTAATAAAGTAAAATTACCTATAATTGTTAAAGAAGTTGGAAATGGTATTTCTGCAAAAATGGCAGAGAAACTGATTGCTGCGGGAGTGACAGCGATTGATGTAGCAGGTGCGGGTGGTACGTCTTGGGCAAAGGTAGAAAGCGAAAGAGCAGAAAATGCTTTACAAAGACGTTTAGGAGAAACCTTTGCTGATTGGGGTTTACCGACAGCAGAGTGCATAACGAGTATTCGGGCTGTAGCACCAAAAGTGCCATTAATCGCTTCTGGGGGATTGCGTCACGGACTAGATGCAGCAAAAGCGATCGCACTCAAAGCAGATATCGCAGGTTTCGCAATGCCATTTTTGCAAGCAGCAGCGGTGGGAGAATCAGCAATCTATGAGCTAGCTGATGTTTTAATCGCCGAAATCACCACAGTATTATTCTGCACTGGTAATTCTAACTTATATCAGTTGCAAAATTCTGGAAGCTTACAAAAAATAGAAACCTAATCCCCTACCCCCTTTTCGATTCCGGGAAGGAAAGAAGATGCCTTGCACCTGAACGAAGATTGTCTGCCCCTCTCGTTGTAGGAGAGGTTCTTCTCGTTCCTATGCTTTGCGATCTGTGAGAGGTTCATCGAACTTCACGTTAATATAAGTTGCAGCAGCTTTAAGCCGTTTAAATGTTAGGTGTGAGATATTCGGTGGAATTATAAACAAACAAGTCAATCGTCCAAGGTTTTTGACTATTGACTAAAGACTAATAACTAAAAAAATGCATAATTTTCTCAAACAAACTTTTGCTAGCTTAGTTGGCAGCTTACTCGGACTAATTATTTTTTGTGGTGTCGGCACCAGCACACTGTTCTTTCTATTTCTGATCGCTGCTACCTCGAAAGACAATGGACCACAAGTTAAGGATAAGTCAGTGTTGGTTTTTGACTTAGCGACGAAAATCACTGACAGCGAACCAAGTTCTAACGAAGTTTTTCGGCAAGCACTATCAGGTGAAGATGACAATAGAATGTCACTCCGCAGGGTGATCGATGCTTTAGAAAAAGCGCGTCGCGACAAGCGGATTGTCGCTATCTACTTAGATGCAACTCACAGCGGAGCTGGTAGTAGCGTTGCGGGTTTTGCCACTCTCAAAGAAGTGCGTCAGGAGTTCGAGAAGTTCCGCGCCTCCGGCAAGAAGATTATAGCATACGGCATGGAATTCGGTAAACGCGAATATTACTTAAGTTCGGTTGCAGACACCGTTATCCTCAATCCCTTGGGAGCGATGGAAGTTAACGGTTTGAGTACACAAACAATGTTTCTGACGGGAGCATTGCAAAAGTATGGTATAGGTGTTCAAGTTGTGCGCGTTGGTAAATTTAAAGGCGCGGTGGAACCGTATATACTGCCAAAATTGAGTCCAGAGAACCGCGAACAAACTCAAAAATTGTTGGATGATGTTTGGTCAGAATGGCGTACTGCGGTGGGTAAAAGTCGTAAACTTACTCCTCAAAAATTGCAGGCGATCGCCGATAATCAAGCAGTCTTAATGGCTGACGAAGCCAAAGCTAGCGGTTTGGTAGATCGGGTAGACTATTTCGATGAAGTAGTTAGCAATTTGAAAAAGTTAACTGATAGCGACAAGGAAGATAAAACATTCCGTCAAATCGACCTAGCAGAATACGCTGGAGTTTCTGGGAAGCAGTTTGGTATAGAGCGCGACTCTATAAATAAAATTGCTGTGGTTTATGCGGAAGGCGAAATTGTCGATGGTCAAGGTAATGATAGCGAAGTAGGAGGCGATCGCTTTGCCAAAACCTTCCGCAAACTACGACAAGATAAAAATGTGAAAGCCGTTGTCTTGCGGATCAACAGTCCCGGTGGTAGCGCGACTGCCGCTGAGGTGATGCAGCGAGAAATACGACTAACTCACCAAATCAAACCAGTAGTTGTCTCAATGGGCGATCTTGCTGCCTCTGGTGGTTACTGGATCGCTAGCGATTCCAACCGCATTTTTGCCGAACCAAACACCATCACAGGCTCAATCGGTGTCTTTGGCTTGCTATTGAATGGGCAAAAACTGGCGAATGATAACGGCATCACCTGGGATTCCGTCAAAACCGGACGCTATGCTGATAGTCAAACCGTTTCTCGTCCCAAATCACCCGAAGAATTAGCTGTTTATCAGCGCAGTGTTAACCACATTTACAATCTATTCCTCAACAAAGTTTCTCAAGGACGCAAACTCCCACAACAAAAGGTAGCAGAAATCGCTCAAGGACGAGTTTGGTCTGGGGTAGCTGCAAAGCAAATCGGTTTAGTTGATGAACTTGGTGGCATTGATGCTGCTATAGATTATGCCGCTAAAACCGCCAATTTAGGAAACGATTGGGAATTACAAGAACATCCCAGACACAGCACCTTTGAAGAACGCTTTTTTGGTGGGGTAACTCAAGAAGCGCGGACTATTTTGGGAATTGAGAAAGTAACAACTAAATCACCCGATTTACTAACCGCTGAATTCCAGAAACTACAAAAAGAATTAGCGATTATGCAAAAAATGAACGATCCCCTCGGTGTTTATGCTCGTTTGCCATTCAACTTCACGATTAAATGAGCCACACCCGCTCAGAATTTAGTCTAAGTGCAGAATGGGAGCGGAATCCTCTTAAAAAAACTCTGCGTACCTCTGCGCTACCTGGTGCGTCTCTCTGCGTTTAAAAACGCCCTCGTATTAATGCGTCGTATTTTCTATGGAAATTTCTCATTCACGCACAGTTACTTACAGCCCTGCTTATACAATTGTTCCGACATACGAGTGCTTTAATCGCTGTACCTACTGCAACTTTCGCACAGACTCGCTGATTAGTCCCTGGATGGCTGTATCAGCCGCAGAAAGTCTTTTAAAACAACTTCAAAGCAAAAATGTCTGTGAAATCCTCATACTAAGTGGTGAAGTGCATCCCTCATCGTCACGGCGTCAAGCCTGGTTTCAGCGGATTTATGATTTATCTAAATTGGCACTTTCAATGGGGTTTCTGCCCCACACCAATGCGGGAGTGTTGAGTTATGAAGAAATGGAAAAATTAAAGACAGTTAATGTATCTATGGGGTTGATGTTAGAGCAATTAAACCCAATATTGTTAAATACAGTACATAAATACGCACCAAGTAAAGTACCATTCGTGCGATCGCAACAATTAGAGTTAGCGGGTAAGTTACAAATTCCTTTTACAACAGGGTTACTACTGGGAATCGGGGAAACTGAGGATGATTGGTGGGAAACATTAGAAGCTATAACTCGCTTGCATCAGCGTTACCATCACATTCAAGAAGTCATCTTGCAACCTCATAGTCCTGGATATCAGCAAACCTTTGATGCACCTGGTTTTGACCTGTATAAATTACCAGCAGTCGTTTTTCAGGCACGTCAAATTCTCTCACCAGATATAAGCATCCAAATTCCACCGAATTTAGTCAAAGATGACCAATGGTTACTCGCTTGTATAGAAGCTGGTGCCAGGGATTTAGGGGGAATTGGACCAAAAGATGAAGTAAATCCCGATTATCTGCATCTTCAAGTAGAGGCGTTGCAAGAAATTTTACAGCAAGCTGGCTGGGAAATTGTGCCGAGGTTGCCAATTTATCCGCAGTTTGATGATTGGTTATCGGTGGAATTGCAAGCAGCGGTGAAGCGGTGGCGTCAGCTACAAGAACACAGTCTTTGACCAAAAAACGATGAAAAAAAAATGTAGAGACGCGACCGGTCGCGTCTCTACAAGGGTTTCGGTTAACCCATATTTAAATTCGGTCGATGTCTAAAGTATATTTTTTCTTTTTTCATGCTTTTTTTCCACTAAATACTCCAAAAAATGCCTCATCTGTGGCAATCTGGGAAACAGAGATTTTTTTAATCTGATATTTTAGCTACAGCAAATTTACCTAAGAGGTTATGCAAACCTTACCAACACTTACTATTTCAAACACCGCATCCAGTGAAGCCACTTTTGACACAACTATTAAACGGCGCAAAACCCGTCCTGTGAGAGTTGGCAATGTCACTATTGGGGGCAGCTTCCCCGTGGTGGTGCAGTCGATGATTAATGAAGACACACTTGATATTGATGGTTCTGTAGCAGGAATTCGGCGTTTGCACGAAATTGGCTGTGAAATTGTCCGAGTCACAGTACCAAGTATGGCTCATGCCAAAGCATTGGCAGAAATTAAACAAAAATTAATTAAAATTTACCAAGACGTACCCATCGTTGCTGATGTGCATCACAATGGCATGAAAATTGCCTTGGAAGTCGCCAAACACATAGAAAAAGTGCGAATTAATCCGGGTTTATATGTGTTTGAAAAGCCAAACGCTAATAGAAGCGAATTCACCAAAACGGAATTTGATGAAATCGGCGAAAAAGTGCGTGAAACTTTAGAACCTCTAGTAGTTTCTTTGCGCGATCAAGGTAAATCAATGCGAATCGGCGTAAATCACGGTTCCCTAGCCGAAAGGATGCTATTTACCTACGGCGACACGCCAGAAGGAATGGTAGAATCTGCTTTGGAATTCATTCGCATCTGTGAATCTTTGGATTTTCATAATTTAGTTATTTCCATGAAAGCTTCACGAGTGCCGGTGATGGTAGCTGCGTATCGCTTGATGGCAAAGCGCATGGACGAACTCGGTATGGATTATCCTTTACATTTGGGCGTCACAGAAGCTGGTGATGGCGAGTACGGACGGATTAAATCCACTGCGGGTATTGCCACCTTGCTAGCTGATGGCATTGGCGATACAATTCGAGTATCTCTGACTGAAGCACCAGAAAAAGAAATTCCCGTCTGTTACAGCATTTTGCAAGCTTTAGGGTTGCGGAAGACGATGGTGGAGTACGTCGCTTGTCCTTCCTGCGGACGTACTTTGTTTAATTTAGAAGAAGTGCTGCACAAAGTCCGAGAAGCAACAAAACACCTCACTGGGCTAGATATCGCAGTTATGGGTTGTATTGTCAATGGTCCAGGAGAAATGGCTGATGCTGACTATGGTTATGTCGGCAAAACTCCTGGGTATATTTCTCTCTATCGAGGGAGAGAAGAAATCAAAAAAGTACCAGAAGATAAAGGTGTAGAAGAGTTAATTAATTTGATTAAAGCAGACGATCGCTGGGTAGAACCATGAGAAAATAGATACTCATACCAGTAGAGACAAAGAAAGTGGAAATTAATTATGCGTTATCTGAAACCCTTGTAGAGACGTTACATGTAACGTCTCTACATTCTTCATGTAACGTCTCTACATTCTTCATGTAACGTCTCTACATTCTTCATGTAACGTCTCTACATTCTTTTCCACTTTCTTTGTCTAGTTACCCAATCCAAGCGTCCAAGCGTCCCTAATCGCCAGAAAAACCGGATTCCAAATCATTTTTCTGAAAGAAGAATACATGTCCGGTCTTTACAGTGATACCCTGTGTTAGATTGAGCATACTGAATATATTTTTTCCTTAGCCGCGCAGCTGTCATTATGGTGATTACAAGAAATGGACTTGTTTTGGGTGCTACGGCAGTAACGTTAACCACAATTGCTGTTACTAGTCTTGGCATTCACTCCCAAGGACAGGCTTTATTTAAAGAAAGTCCCAAAGAATTGGTAGACCAGGTTTGGCAAATTGTTCAACGCCAATACGTAGACGGTACTTTTAATCAATTAGATTGGCAGGCTGTTCGTCGTGAGTACTTGAGCAAGTCCTACACCAACAAGCAACAAGCTTACAAATCTATCCGGGAAATGCTGAAAAAGCTGGACGATCCCTATACCCGGTTTATGGACCCTGAGGAGTTCAAAAATATGCAAGTGGACACCTCTGGGGAATTGATCGGCATAGGCATCACAATTAGTCAAGATGAAAAAACGAAGCAGTTGGTTGTAATTGCTCCCATTGAGGATACACCAGCTTTTAAGGCTGGAATTCTGGCAAAGGATAAGATCCTCAAAATTGACGGGAAATCGACTAAGGGAATGGATACCAATCAGGCTGTATCCTTAATTCGCGGTGAACCAAATACTTCGGTAAATTTAAGTATTGAGCGTAACGGTCAGCAAAAAGATTTTCAAATTAAACGCGCACGGATTGAAATCCATCCGGTGAAGTATTCCCAAAAGCAAACACCAGCAGGGAACACTGGATATATTCGCTTGAACCAGTTCAGCGCTAATGCGGCTAAGGAAATGCAAAGCGCAATTAAAGATTTAGAAAGCAAAAAGGTTGCTGGCTATGTTCTGGATATGCGCGGAAACCCAGGTGGTTTATTATTCGCTAGTGTGGACATTGCCCGAATGTTTATTAATAGCGGTACGATTGTCTCAACTATTCCTCGCCAAGGTGAGGTAGAAAAAGAAGTGGCAAACGGACGTGCTTTGACAAATAAACCCCTGGTGGTGTTAGTAGATAAAGGTTCCGCTAGTGCTAGTGAAATCCTCTCCGGCGCATTGCAGGATAATAAGCGTGCTGTTATAGTTGGTACTCAAACCTTTGGTAAAGGTTTAGTACAATCGGTACGTCCTCTTGACGATGGTTCAGGATTAGCAGTAACGATCGCCAGATATCATACTCCTAGTGGTAGAGATATTCACAAGCATGGCATAGACCCAGATGTCAAGGTAGATTTGACTGATGCCCAAAAACAGCAATTGTGGCTGCGCGAGCGTGATAAACTCGCTACACTAGCTGACCCGCAATTCGCTAAAGCAGTAGAAGTTTTGGGTAAAGAAATTGCTGCCAAAGGTACTACAAGGGCAGAAAAATGAAGAGTTAGGAATTTGGAGTCAGGAGTTAGGAAATGATAACTCTACAACTCATAACTTTACACTGGTTGACATTTGCCTGAGCGAATCAGCCCTACGCGGCGGGCGATCGCTTCTCCTTCTGAGATAAATGGTCCCCATTGTTCTATAATTTCTGGATTATCGTCTTCGGTTATTTCTTGGCTGGGGACGATTTCGCAATTTCCGGCAGGGCGCTTGACTATATGACAAGATTGTGTACTATTCATAGGTCATACAAAAATTTTGTTTCTCATACCAATTCTTGATAAAACAGCGCTAAATTAGGACTTACGCATTGACATAAATTTTATCATATGCATAAGCCATTACTTGATTTGCACCAACAGAAGTTAAGTATTTTTGTGTTCGTGGATAGTTTACCAAGAAAATGGGTAAAAGCCCCGTCCTTCGCTTGACGGCTTTAATTGATTTTGTATATACTTTTTTAGCACTTCTAGGGGTGCGCCGCCAACTGTTGAGGCAAAGTAAGAGGGACTCCACAAAGCCTCTTTTCCTAACGGCTTTTTAAATCCTTCCTGTCCATATCGACGGCTTGATACTCCTTTAAGTGCATTCACTATTTGAGAGATAGAAAGCTTGGGAGGATATTCTATTAATACGTGTACATGGTCTACCTCCCCATTAAATTCCTGTACCAAGAAATTCATTTTTTCAGCTACTTCTTTGAAAGATTTTTCAATCAATGCAAGGCTCTTAACTGTGAAAACAGGTTTTCGATATTTTGTCACACAGACCAAGTGAATCTTTAAGTCCGTAACACTGTGCCTTTCTCTACGAAGATGACTTGACATTTTGTACAGACCAATATAATGTAAACATACAGACCAACTATAGCACAAAGGGATGAAAGCAAGATATCAATACCGATTCTATCCAACAGACCAACAACGAACGAGCCTCGCTCAGTTGTTTGGTTGTGTTCGTGTAGTCTGGAACGATGCCTTGGCTTTGTGCAAACAATCCCAAAAACTTCCTAGTAACGGAGACTTGCAAAAATTAGTATTAACCCAAGCAAAAAAGACTGAGAGTCGAGAATGGCTTAGTGGTGTAGCTAGCATTGCTTTGCAGCAATCAGTCGCGGATTTGGGAACCGCCTACAAAAACTACTTTGACTCTTTAAAAGGCAAAAGAAAAGGCAAGAAACTAGGTAGCCCTAGATTCAAAAAGAAAACTAATCAACAGTCAGCGAGGTTAACTCGTGGCGGCTTCTCAATACAAAAAGAAACGGTTTATTTAGCCAAGATTGGCAACGTAACACCGATATGGTCAAGAGAGTTGCCATACCTTGCTAGCTCTGTGACTATCATCAAAGACTGCGCTAATCGCTACTTTTTAAGTTTTGTGGTTGATATTGAGCCTGTCAGCCTTGACACTAAAAACCAAAATATCGGAATTGATTTAGGTATAAAGACTTTTGCGGTAATGAGTAATGGTGAAAAAGCTGAAAGTCCTAGCTATAAAAAGCTTGACAGGAAAGTTCGCAAACTACAAAAGAAATTAGCACGGCAACAGAAAGAGTCTAAACGTCGGAATAAGACACGTTTAAAAATAGCTAAAAAGCATAACGAGATTGCGGATATCCGTAAAGATTTCTTGCATAAACTATCTACTAAAGTCGTTAGCGAAAATCAAACTATCGTCTTAGAAGATTTGAACGTGTCGGGAATGGTCAAAAATCGTAAACTCTCTAGGGTAATTAGCTTTCAGGGGTGGCGAGAATTTAGGACTCAATGCACGGCTAAATCCCAAAAGTACGGACGTGAGTTTGTTGTTATAAATAGGTGGGAGCCAACTAGCCAAGTTTGTTCTGAATGCGGATACAAATGGGGCAAGCTAGATTTAAAAATTCGGTCGGTTCAATGTTTAAATTGTAGAACTGAACACGATCGAGATGAAAATGCGGCTAAAAATATAAACAAAGTCGGGATAGGGCATTGCCACGACTCTAAATGCACGTCGAGACGGAGTAAAACCATTCCGGTGGTATCTGTCAACGAAGCGTGAAGAATCCCCGTGCGCAGATCGCCGGGGAGTATGTCAAACAAACAACTCAAATAGACATCTCCAGGGACTAAGAATCAACCACGATTTCACTTCTGTTTTCCGGCTGATTTTTGGAGATGTCTAATAGACAACCTATTTGAAAAAGAATTATTGTGACGTTAAATTTAACGTCTCTTGGGGTTTGGGCAACGCATAGTTCATTTTTGGAGATGTCTAATACTCGATTAGGGCATTCAAGGTTGTTAGCTGACTGAATGTTTGCCAGCACTCCACCAAGAGAAGGAACTAGAAACCATGTCAAAAGGTGGTTTTTCTATATTCGTAGCGATCGCATCATTCCACTTGTTGTAGACATCATGGCAATTTAGCTGACAATCTCAGCGATCGCTGTACTCAGTCGATTATTGTTTGGATTGAAACCCTTGGTAGAGACATCAGGAACATCTGCTTTCATGCGATCGCTCAACAAGCAGGTGTAAGTGAAGCATAAGTTATTCGCTTTTGCATTGACCTTTATCTTCGTGGAATAACCGCACCCCAAATTAATCTTGCAGCGTGGGAAGCGGAAAAAGAATTTATCAAAAAAATTAAAACTCGACCTGCTCTAGTTGCAGGTCCCGATTGCCAACGTGAACACCTCACCCTCAGAGATTTTCTGAAGACATTGATTTATGTACATCAACACGAATAATTGGAATTTCAATTATAAATTCTGCTCCTTTACCTGGTGCTGAAATACACTTCATATGTCCTCTATGTTGGTTGACAATGATTTGATAGCTAATAAATAACCCCAACCCGATTCCCTCCCCCACTGATTTTGTTGTAAAGAAAGGCTCAAATAACTGCGACTTAATTTGGTCGTCGATTCCTATTCCATTATCCTTAATACTAATTTTTACCCAGTTTTTATTGATAAAATCAGTACAAATTATAATCACACGAGCATCATTTATAATTGGAGAAATATCACAGTTTTTGTGAGATTTATTTAACACATCAATAGCATTGATTATCAGATTCATAAAAACTTGATTTAATTGACTTGGATAACATTCCACATGGGGCAAATTCCCATATTCTTTAACTATTTCAATGTTAGAAGTTCCTAGCTCCGATTTTAACTGATGAGAAATAAGTAATAACGTACTATCAATGCCATCATGAATGTTAACAGATTTTATCTGGGCTTCATCTAAGCGGGAAAAATTACGTAATGCTAGTATAATCTGTTCAATACGTCTTGTTCCTGCCTCCATTGATGACAAAAGCATTGGTAAATCTTTAATTACAAAATCCGTCTCAGATTTTTCAATCAGGACTTCAATTTCCGCATCAGCATCAGGATAGAGTTGACGGTAAAGGTTAATTAAATCTACCAATGCAAGAGGTCTATTGATTTAGATGAAATAGATTGACATGAATAAAATTTACAGGATTATTAATCTCATGAGCAATGCCAGCGACTAATCGTCCAAGACTAGACATTTTTTCAGCCTGAAGCAATTGGGGAGCTAGCTGGAGCTTTTTCATTGTTTTTTCCAGCTGTTCAGCTTTTTGTTTTAAATCTGCTTCCGATAGTCTTAATTCTTTCTCCATTAGTAAGCGTTCTTTATATTGGTGATTAAAAGGACGGTATAAGAAAAAATATAGTGCTGGTGAAATCAATATTGATAGCAGAGTAGAATCAAGAAAAACCTCAACTAATTGAGGCATATTTGGTAAGAGCGGGAAGAGTAGCATTATGAATGTCTCAGCACAGAATACTGAAATTGCGATTCTGCTGACAAAAAACCAAGGAGAATTTCGCATTTTGCAGATATTTTATAAATAAATGGATTTAGTTCTATATAGTATTCCCAAAAATTTCTTTAAGTTTGTTTCACAAGGCAGCTATGCTGGAGGTATTCGTGACCTGACTTTTCTCGTGAAGTCTGTCTAGCAAGCTGCCAACCTTCACCGTTGCCGTATTCTTGTTTACATCTATGACCCATTTGATACTGCTCCCGCAAGAACGTGCGATCGCAGTTGTTGATCGATTAATTAGTTCTGGAAAAGCGGTAATTAATACCCAGGTGATCGAAGAATTTTTGATGGCAACCACCTGCTTGCTTGCGATCGCGATAGTTTGGCTATGAATTCAGAAGTGAATGGCTCAATTGCGCTTAAAAAGTCACTTTGATAAACATACTGACAGAAAAGCACATCGCAAAATATCCGTTGACACAGACTAAAGTCAGACAATCAAAATCCGAAAGACCCTGAGTATACAGATATAAGCTATTTATATTCTTAAATAAAATAAATCTCAATGTAAATCAAAGGTAAACACCAATATATGAGAAAGTGTAAAGAAGCTAGTACCGCTTTCTGGGAATTTGCATTCTCTTGATTCAAAAACCTTTAGTTATAGGCTTTTGAGCTTTTGCGGTAGAAAATTTATTTATGCTTATCTGTGATACCGACTGAGGGCATAAGCAAAATGCATAATTAATAATCGAGGATGCTGACATTCTTGAGAAGGAAAGGGAAAAGGGAAGAAAATATTGTTCCTTATTCCTTTAACCTTTTCCCCTGATAAAATTACCCTTCCCCTTCTTCATTTTTTGAGCAATATCCATCCACACTAAAAACCGCAGCCAAAGAAACTTGATAGTCTAAGGTAGTTCATTTATATTTAGTGAGGTAGCGATGCAATCTCCGGGGAATTACTGTCAAGCAGAACTGTAAACGTATATAAATGTGAATAAATTATCAGCATGAAGTTACAATTGTTATTAGGGTCTTTATTTTCCCAGATTAAAGTCCGCCATTGGTGGATAAGCATTCTGTTTTGGATTGTTTTGGTTGCACCAGCTCAAGCATCTGTAATATTGCGTGTGGCAATTGAAAGAGGTGTTAATCAGGTAAAAGTCGGCAGTTCTACAACTGCGATCGTTAAAGATGGTTCTGGTCGCACTTTAGGACAATTACCGTCTATGAGTTCCTATTATGCCCAAGCGATTTCTGGGGGAGTTGCTTTGGATAGATGGCGATCTGGTTTATTTTGGATTGAGCCAACAGGTAAGGGATTTGTTTATATAGGCGATCGCTGGTATCGAGGCAGAACTCTGGTTATTCCTACAGACAAAGGTTTAACCGCCGTTAATTGGGTTGATATCGAAGAATATCTCTACAGCGTCATCGGTGGCGAAATGGATGCCAACTGGCCCCAAGAAGCGCTACAAGCACAGGCGATCGCAGCTCGTACCTATGCCCTCTACGAACGCGAAAAACAGCGCAGCAATCCCATTTACGATGTCGGCGATACCCCCGACCGCTGGCAAATTTACAAAGGCGTAATTAGTGAATCCGGTGGCATTTATAAAGCAGTCGATGCCACATCTGGGCAAGTATTAACTTATAAAAATCAAATTATTCTTTCAGTTTTTCACGCTTGTTCTGGTGGACACACTGAAAACGTCGAAGATGTTTGGGGAAACACCCTGCCTTACCTGCGTGCAGTTCAAGACTTCGACCAAAATATTAGCGAGTGCAGTTGGGTGAAAACCTTCTCAAGCGCACAAATCAGCGCCATGATTCCTTCTGTGGGCAATGTCAAAGATATGCTTACAGAGGCGTTTTCCCCTTTCGGCAGCGTTAAAACCTTGAAAATTGTCGGTGACAAAGGTACTAAAGTGTTACAAGGCGAAGAAGTGCGTACAGCACTAAAGTTGAAAAGTACTCGCTTTCGGGTCAGCAAGGGAACAGGTGGTAGTTTTGTACTCCAAGGACTCGGCTACGGTCATGCTTTGGGTATGAGTCAATGGGGAGCGTATAATTTAGCTCGGCGAGGAGCAAACCATCTACAAATTTTGGGGCATTATTACCAAGGTGTAGCCCTAACCCCAATTCGAGTCAAGTAGTTAGTAGACACGCGAAAGTGAAAATGAATGTAGAGACTATTCTGTGCTACGTCTGTTGGGGTTCTGGATAACGCATATTTAATTTCTACTCCTATGTCTAGTGGTTAGTTGATAGTGGTTCAGGACTTAGTACAGGATTTCACAAATTCCTAGCGTTTTTAAATGCACACGAGCAAAAAAGATAAGCGATTCGATAAGTGTGGTCATACCCCCATGAACAACTTTTCAAGACAGAGTGACGCAGAGTTTTTGTAATAAATTTTCGTCATAATTTATGCAATATTGTAGATAGCGCAGTCTTTGGCTGCGCCCTGACCATACAATTTTCATTACGACAATATTATGGCGCATCAAAAAGCCCCTGCTCTTATCCCACATTCGGCACCGTCGAATATGGTAGCTAACAAGTATCCAACAGTTGGATTGATTGAAGTTCCAGCAACCGGACTATACGATGCAGAAGGCAATAATTGGACTTCTTTATATAGACATCGTTCTTTAATCAGCAAGCAAGTTTTGATAGCTGACTTGCAAGCAGGAGGATTTGATGCGCGATTGGTCAACCTCAGAGATGGGGATTATAGTCAAGAATTTGGGCAGATTTTCTGGAAAGGGATGACCTTGCGGAAAACTTATGTAGGTGGAGAAATTTTCGCTCTCGATCCTCACGCTTATGATGCTTGGGGAATTACAGTGAATTTCTCCCAAGATCGTCAAGTAAGCTGTATGATTGTTGAGCATCTTGCCAAAGGTGGTCGTCCCATTATCGTTGGGGGATCTGATGCTGTCGCAGAACCGCAACACTACTTGCAGGCAGGAGCAGTAGCAGTAGTTCAGGATAAATCCGGTGCAGCTAATTGGGCTATTCTCGACTATGTACTCGGAAAAACCCCACGGGAAGAACTGACGGGGGTAATTCTCGCAGATGGTAGACAATTTGCCAGGAAGACTAAAGCTAAAAGTCCAGAAGATTGGACTCTACCCTCTGTGGAGGTGGCTACCGAATGTTTAGGGATGCTACCAAATGTACAGGGAGTTGTGCCGATTGGTTCATTAGTGGCTGACATTGGTTGCGATCGCACCTGCGATTTTTGCATGACACCCACCTACGGCACTGGCTATCGCCGAATGACCCCAAAAACCGCCCTCAAATGGCTGGCTATTCAGAAAGAAGCGGGAGCTCGTTCGATCAATATCGGTTCCGATCAATTCCTAGCCCGTGGACTCTTTCCTGGGGGACGAGAAGAGATCCTCGAAATTACCAATGGGGCGCGGGAGATGGGAATATCTCTCATGTGGCCTAATGGTTTAGAACTGCGGAAAGCCACGGTGGGACACGGACGCAACTACGACAATACCGATCTCAGCCCTGACGAAGAAGTTATTCAAGCACTGTTTGGCTGGGATGGCAAAGTCGGTTGTCCTTTAGCTTATATCCCTGCTGAACGTCCCGTTTTTGGGCGAGAATCATACAGCAAGTTGTTGCCGTGGCAAGAGCATTGTACGTTGATGAAATCTGTCGTCAGAACTGGTATACCTGTTATTGCTTATGGCATTATTATCGGGCTACCAGATGATGACGATGATAGCTTGTTACGTCTTGAGGAAGCGATCTCAGGACTCGTTGATGAACTCATAGAGATTAACCCTGAATTGGAATTTCAGATTGCTGTCTACAGCATTGCCCCCTTGCCAGGAACTCCCCAATCCCAGAACTTACGCAAGTTAGGTCTGTTGCAGTTTGAAGACCCCTGTGTTTGGGGAGGGCTATGGACACCTACTTGCAATACTCATCACCTTACCTACGAGCAGGTTTCCGATTGGCAAATTCGTCTATCTAAGATTCGCAGAACAAACACTGAATTTACCAACTACAACGGGGAATATTCAGCGCTAGTTAATAACTAACTATCCGGTGGCTGATGATTGGCTTGTGGAAGTCAATCATCACCGTGGTTTTCGGATTGTTCAAAACCCGGAAATCCGCGCGAATAATTAACTGGACAGGGATACCTGTAAAACATAGTCAGTTGACTAGGAAATACTCACATTTTATGCAATTAGGTGATCTGGCAAGATGCTTGTGCTAAGTAGGGAGGCACAATTAAATATAAGATAAAGCCTCACCCGAAATCCCTCTCCTTAAGAAGGAGAGGGAAGCGGTCGGCTCTTTGAGGTTTTATATTTAATTTGACCCACTTACTTACAGTTGCCTGATGATCAAGAACGACTTTAAACAGAGCAAAACTAGGGTTCGTCTCAATTTCTCTCAAAACGCCGATTTTAGTCAATTAAAATAAAGGGTAAAGAGGTGCAAAATTTTTTTAATTTCTGTTTTGAAATCGAATTTTATCTAAAGATTGCTATTAGTTGCACGATTGTTCAGCAGGTATTTTATTGGCTTTTGCACGATACCAAACTCAACTTGATAACAGAGGTGCTATTGTACTGGCTCGTTGGTTCTATCTCATTTTATATTCTTGGCATTTTCATTGAGAAAGGAATCAAAAGCAACGATGTTTTTCGGGAAAAACTGACGGCAAGAGTTAAAAAAGTCAAAAAACAAGCATTTCCTTCATTTACCGTAAAAGGCATCATTACAGGGGAAATCAAAGCTTTGATAGCAGCGTTAATAATTCTATATCTAGCTCCAGAGGTTCATAGAGGAAATAGCTTACTCCTAAATCTGGGATGGTTTTTGATGAGAATAGTTGCTGCTGATTTCTGTTTTTACGTTTCCCATTGGCTCTTGCATAAAAAATTCTTGCAGAAAATCCATCTTAAACATCATGATTTTCAAGATTCATCAAGTTTTGTCGCTGGACATAAGAGCCTTATTGAATACATTATTGTCACCATCACAGACGTTTTGCCTATCTTTATATTTGGATATGACATCACCCAACTCTGTGCCTGGACTTTTATAGGCAATGCTTACAATTTAGAAGGTCATAGTTCTTTGTCAATATTTTTCATTCCCTCAGATTTTCACGATCTTCATCACACTGATTTTAAGGGAAACTATGGCATTCACGGATTTTGGGACAGGGTATTCAACACACTGAATCCTCCTACAAAGAAGCCGGGAATTATGTTCCCTGTGAGTCTTATTGAGAATAGAATCATCAAGTCGTCTATTACTTTGGATAGATCTATTAAGTCTATAGAGTAATGATCTCAACCCTGAGAGCCTATTTATAAAGTAAATATAAAGATGGGTGTGTTATATCATGTCCGCTTGAACACTTACGATAAAAATGACGCTGAGATTTTGGAATATAACAACTCTGCAAATTTTATATCGTAACTAATTACCCGGACATGATATTACGGCTATGTAGGAATTTGAGGGTTTGAGCAAGTTTAAATTTAGCCGTAACGCACCCTACAAATTAAGATTTACTTTATAAATCAATACGCGGGCATGTTAAGGATTTTTGGTACTGATTTTAGACCTGTAGAGACGCGAAATACGAAGTCTCTACACTCGTATTTTGCGCTTAACACCAAGCGTATTGCTATATATGTGCCAATTGACATTATTTTGTGACGCTTGCGTAAGTCCTGTGGTTAAAGAATACCAACCACTAACTCCCCGAATCAAGACGCCGTTGCCATTCAGCATCCTCTTGTTCTATTAAGTCAGTTTCTGTGGTGTATGCTAAATCTTCATGTCCAATGACTTTTTCAGCCGCAAACTGATGAGCATAGTCAATTTTATTTTGCAAAGAAGCATCAGCCGAAGCTAATAGTCGGGCACGCTCAAGGCGATCGCCATTACGTGCGACAATTTTACTATTGTGCCATTGAATCCAAAAATAACGCACTAGCGGTATCCCCAAGAAACCGATTCCGTAAGCCAACAGCAACCAGTAAATTCCTTGGACAAAAGCCACAAGTCCACCCAGTTTTGCCGCAACAATACCACCTCGCAACAAACTTCCCAACACCAAAGCACCAACCAAATTTACTCCACCCAACCCAGCACTGAGCAGAATTTGT
The DNA here is from genome assembly GCF_025753815.1 of Plectonema radiosum NIES-515. Lineage (GTDB taxonomy): Bacteria > Cyanobacteriota > Cyanobacteriia > Cyanobacteriales > Nostocaceae > Hassallia > Hassallia radiosum_A. The sequence goes on from NZ_JAOWRF010000250.1 coordinate 61,444, forward strand.
CCGGAAGTTGCCGCACTAAACTGCCAACGAAATTCCTCCAGGTACACCGATTCTGACTGAGGACGTTTTTTCCCAGCACTCACTTGCAACTCTGGGAAGTAATAAACAATCTCCCCTTGGGGACTTACCGCTGGTTGCCCATTAAAGCGAGTGAGAACAGGCAACATATAGTCTTCATATTCTTGTTGATATTTCTCACCGATATTATCTAGATAGGGAGAAATTTGTTCAGCTACCACTGCACCACGGTTGTTGCGAATTACACTTGCAATTTCTCGCCAGCGGCGTTGATCTAATTTGGTGTTAGGATTGCCATCACCAAACAAAAATGAAAAAACAGCTTCAAAGAAATTTAGCTCGCTTTTCGTTCGTCGCCGTTCTTGGTAGTGAGTGCGGTAGTCTGGGCTAAAATACCAGAATAAATCGGGAAAATAGAAAAAGCCGATACCCCCACTACCAGAATTACCTCCACCGTTACTATCGCGATCTGAGTTGATCGCAGTAATAATGATGATCGTGGCGATCGCGATCAAGGCGATGGAAGCAATTAAGAAAATTGCAAAGGAAATGCGAATTAGGTAAAATAGGATACTCCAGACCTTTTTCCACCATTGCTGCAATCGCAACTGCCAATACTTATTGCGTAAAATTACCCGAAAGTTTTTTGGAAAAAGGTAAACAATATCACCTGTTTCCGCTACCTGCAAATGTGCGCCGGCTTCAGATGCAAAAGCTAATAAGCCCTGATTCGCCTCCGCAACATTTAATCCTGCCTGGGTTGCCACATCACCTACGGTGACACGATAACCCAATTGTTCCACAGCTTGCATAATGGTGGGATTGGGAGCCATTGCTCTTCCCTCCTATGAAAATTTATTCTCCCTTTATTTAGTATAAAGTTTTATTTTTGTTGCTTTGTAAACTCTGCTGGGCGACTGCCTCAACTTGAACGGAAAATCTAAAATTATTTTGGGAATTTTTAATTAACTTGCCGTGACTCACTTCATGTTAAAATGATTTCCCTCGGCTTGGTTAACCAGCAACTTTTTTGCTTAGATATGGTTCAGTACACTCTTGCTCAAAGCCCAGAAATAATTCTCACTGTTCCTGGTAAAGATTCAGCTAAAGCCCGTGAGAAAGCGATGGATCAGCTGATGGAACTAATGGAAGCAGGCAACCTACCTACCGAATTAGAAGAGGGGTTTGGTGCTCAACAATTAATTGAGGTGAAAGAAGCATCAATTGACACTGGTAGTGGTGAGGATGCAATTACACAAGCTGTCCAAGTTTTGAGCAATCTTGCTACACTCAAGCTCAAAGTTCAAGATTCTCGCGCTGAAGCATTGGAAATTCGCAAAGCAGTTGATGTGCTGTTTAGCGATCAGTCAGTGACTGAGGAGGAAATTACCCGTCTCAAGGAAGGTTTTAAAGTTCTCAAAAATTTTGCCCAAGCTAATATGCGTTATCAAGAAGCCCGAGCTAAAGCAGAACAAGCAAGGCTTATTCTCGATCAGGCTCTCAAATCACCGGAAAAATAGGGAATGGGGCATAGGGCAATGGGCATAGGGCATAGGAAAGAATTTGCCTTTATTCCCAATTCTCAATGCCCATTGCCCATGCTAACGTCCTTTTATGTTTGTCATTGAGGTAGAATTAGCGGTGTCGTCATCGGTATCGGCACCAACTCGTTCAGCACTCATGCTCTGTCTGTAATACTGCTGATAGTGGCTATAAGACGATAATGTGGAATCTTTAGATTTATTGGCGATTAACCCTAAAATCGGAGTGCCAGAAACTTGAATTTCTTCTAATGCTTGTTGGAGTAAAGTACGTTTGAGCTTACCCAAACCAGCAACTAGCACCATACCGTTGGTGTTAGCCGCTAGTAAATAGGCATCTGCAAAGCCCAAAAGTGGTGGTGTGTCATAGATTACCAAATCGAAACTGGCTTGCAGATCGTCCATTAAATCTTGCATTTTCTGAGAAGCGAGTAACCTTACCGAGTCTGGTGGAATGGGACCAGCACTCATAACAAACAGATTTTCTTCGTCATGCGATCGCTCAATTACATTACTCCACTCTAAATCTTGGGAAATTACATCGGTCAATCCTTGAATATTCATCAGCCCTACTCGATTGTGCAAAGTCGGACAACGTAGATTGGCATCTACTAATAATACTCGTTGCCCCATCGCTGCTGCTGCCTGGGCTAACTGTATAGCCACAGTAGATTTACCGTCTCCCTGTCCTGCCGAACTGATTACTAGTGAGCGAATTGGTGTATCCGAACCCAAAAGAAGAATATTTGTATAGAGAGAGCGAAATACTTCAAAAAAGGAAATGCTACTTACTGCTTGCACTCCTTTAGCTACATTTTCTGGCTTCGCCAATGCGGCTATTTCTTTTCTTAACGGAACTACACCTAACAAAGGCAGTCTAGTAGCATCTTTAAGTTCCTTAGAAGTATAAAAGACATTGCTAAGTTTATCTACAACTAAAGCTGCCCCTACACCCAACAGCAAACCTAACATTCCCCCCAATGCTAAGTTTTTCTTAGCACTTTCTGAAACAGCATCAGGTTTCGTGACTTTGGTAAGCTGAGGATCGAGTAACTGCCAAGGTTGTTGCTTTTGGGCTTTCTCGAGCTGCAACGCTTGTTCTTTGGTTGTAAATTGAGTCAGACCTTGAGTCGCAACTTGTAATTCCCGCTGAATGTTATCGTATTGACGGGTAATAATTGCCAATTTTTTGACATCATTATTTAAATTATTTATTTTTACATCGAATGCTCTATCTTTGGCTTGCAGTTCCCGGATGCGGCTTTGAAAATCTCTCTGAACCCGGTCTTCTTCCGCTAAAAGCAATGGAAGTAAGTTGTCTTTCTTATCCCGTAAAGTCCCTATACTAGGGTTCAAATCCGTAAATTTGGCTGACTGTTTTTTAATCTCAATATCCACTTCCTGGATCTGATCGAGTATCTTTTGGTAGCGAGGATTTTCACTCAGCACTAAATTACCAGCCCTCTCACCCGGTTGTTCGGCTAACTCTGTTTGCAAATTCTGATACTTAGCTACCATTTGTGCTAGCTGCACCCGATTTTCGAGTTGTTGTTGCGTCAAAGTGGCAATATGATTAGATAGCTCTCCAGCTTTCTGGGTTGGGTCAATTAAGTTATTTTTCAGTCGCAGGTTTCCCAGTTCGTTTTGCCATGATATAACCCGTCGCTCTATGGGCAGTTTTTCTTGCTTAACAAACTTAATTGCCTGAGCTACGTCTCCTTGACGCTCTGCCAAACTATACTGCAAAAAAGTTTTAGCAAGTGCTTTGGAAACTTCGATCACTTCCTTTTGATCTGCATCTAGATATTGGACTTGTAAAATATTGTCCTGTTCGGGTTCAATAGTTAAGTTGTTAGTAAGTACCTCGTAAGTCAGCTTTGGATATTTAGCCTGAAGCTCTTCGACAACTGGAGCTAGGACTTTACGACTTTTTAAAACTGCGATCGTGGTTTTTATTGACTCCGGATCTGCTATCTTCAGTTGGGAACCCAGAGTTTGAGGAACATCAGCTAGAGCCTTATTCTCACCAGTTAAAGGCTTAGTTAAAATCTCAAACTCACCTTGATACGCTGGAGGATCTTGTTCTGCCTTCAACACCGCTGCGGTTGCTACTATGCCTGTTAAACCAACAATCAAAAATGCTCTGCGACGCAGAGCAGCTCCAACTTGACCGAGGTTCAATCCACCTTCTTCAACATCATTTAACTTGGCTGTATTCGCTTGTGACAAAGGGTGAGGATATTTTTCTGACTTCAGCATGGCAATGGTAAATTAAATTACTAGCAGTAATTACGCAAGTTTATGTGTTGATTAAAATTTGGCATCCGGAGTTTCACTTCTCCTAGGCTGCCCTACCTTTCGGCACACCCTGGTTAATTACTGAATCAACTGACTAATCTCATAGTCCAAAGAATCTCAAGCCGAACTTGAGTATTGCTTCATACCAACCTGATAGACCCATTACCCTGGAAGACAGTATTTACAATCAGACCTGATTTGGAGTGATGCACTACAACTACGGTAACATTACTCAGGATAAATTGGTTTGTTAATCCAACAGTACGAATTAAAATATAGATATTTGTTATACAAAAAATTGCTAGAAATATAAATGCTAATTAATTCTCCACAAAGCTAAAAAGCTTGGTCTTTAAATCCCAATCTTGGAAGTCGGACTGGGTTTAGTCTTTTCTCAAGCAGTAGAATTTACTTTGTTGCTCTATGATGTTTAGTATTACTAATTAACTTGAAACTTCTCCGGATAAAATCTGATGATAAAAATTTGAGTATATTTTCTTAGCTGAATACTGGTATTGTTAGGCACGAAAAACCATTTGTTCTTTTTTCTCAGGCTAATCATCGGTAGAAGTTTCTACTATTTAACATTACTCTATTCAGGACAACAGTCAACGTCAGGGCAAATTACAATTGTAATTTCGGTACTGTCCCACAAAAAATATACTCCCTGTCTGATAAATAATGCTGAGGAATATGAAGCTCTAAATCAGATATATAAATTATAGTAATAGTACTTATAATCCAATAGACATCTCCAGAATTTAATTATGCGTTGCCCGAACCCCAAGAGACGTAAAGAGTGGAACGTCTCTACGTTTTTTATGGAGATGTCTAATACCCTTGGTGTTAAGCCCCAAATACGAGGGTAAAGACGTTCGGTGTGGAACGTCTCTACATACATCAAATCAATACCAAAAATCCTTAACACGCCCGCGTATTGACTTATAATCTGATTTTGGATTGCTTAAATTCAGAGAGTAGCTAGTAAATCTCACTATCTCACTTATATGCGCTTTACTTGTTGCTTCAATCGCAGTTAACCTGCAAGAACTAGAACTTTTACTTGAATAAACTGGGGCGCTAGGATTCGAACCTAGGAATGGCGGGACCAAAACCCGCTGCCTTACCACTTGGCTACGCCCCAAAGATTTAACTTCAACTATTATAGCAGTCACTCATAGCCTACTGTCAAGTACTTTCAAATCTAATTTTCGACAAATTATATTATTTACCTTTGACTACAAGTAGATAATGACTATCTTACAGCATTGCGTTTTGAACCGTAAAATCGTATTGCAGGATAGATCGGCAACAAGAGTGCCTATTTATTTCAAGCTTAGTGTTAACATTATTGTTTTCAACTTACTTATGTCTTCTACCAAGTCAGGCATTAACCTTCGGGTGATTTTTTCATCGCTGTTTAGCCTTTTATCAAATAAAGCAAAACAGCCGCAGACCAAGACTTATGATTATAGCGAATACGTTTGCGGACGTGACTATGTATTTGAACTTGCAGTAGATGACTTGAATAAAGGTTACATGACAGGACAGGGCAGAGGTATTAAATGTGGTGATTACATCATTTTCAAAAATGGCTCTAACTCTTGTCGATATCAAGTTGAGGAAATTGATTACTACTCCCAACCACGAGACATGTGGATAGCTTTACTGAACAAAGTAATCGTTGAGTAACCTCAGTTGTGACTAGAATAGCACTTCCTGACATGATTAAGCAATATGTCTTTACTTGGTAAGATACTAGACATCGATCGCTATGCTTATTATGCGTTGCGCGAAACCCTTGTAGAGACGTTGCATGTGCTACGTCTCTACGTCTTTTATCGAGATGTCTACTGCTTTCTCTAAAAGCCCACAAACCATTACTCTTTCCTGGACTTTCTTTTCCAAAACGCTCAAATACCTGCCAAGCGCAACATTTTTTCTCCACTCAATAGATTTGCAGCTCTTTTTACCAAACTACAAATTAGGCGATCGCACAACACCTTGAAAGGGTTAGTTCTATATATCTATATTAGATGCGTCTTTAGTTATAAGCTCCCAAATTGACGCAACTATAAGCGATCGCACCAGGGGAAAATTCACAATCATTATTTTTCTTTACATTTAACATGGTCATATTTTTTATCAACCTTAAATCCAAAGAAAAATAGCATATCTATTTATACTGCTATAATAAAGACTAGCTAAGTATGTGCCAAATACGTCTCCCAAGCAGCTCGTTTTAGTAAAATCACCCTTGGGAAAATTGTCGCCAGTTATACTTTTATATATTTTATACCAGGACTAATTACAGCTATCCAACCGATGCCATCACTGACTTTAAAGGCTTTGTGACGATTTTTGCATTTATTATTGTCTAGCTGTTAAGGGTAGTGATTTTGTCGAATAACTTCTGCTTGCAAATATCCACCTAGGCAGATAGGTTCTACTAAATTGTGTATGAATATACTCTACAAAACGTAAATTCGCTGACGAATATTTACCTAAATTTGAAAAATATCTTGGATTTTGAGAAAATTTCTCCGGATAAATACGCAACAAAATGATAGGATAATTATACAAGCAGCAAATAGATCATTAATCAAATAGCCAATGAAAATTGAGAAAATATGAACTTAAAACAACTAGATGAGAAAATATCAGAGTCTTCCATAGTTGAGGCAAATCAAGAACAAATTTCTTCCGATCTAGGTGGGGAGGCTGTGATTCTCAATCTCAAAACTGGAATTTATCACGGATTAAATGAGGTGGGAGCGCTGATTTGGACTTTGATTCAGAAACCAAAAGCTGTGAGAGATATTAAGCAGATCCTTCTGCAAGAGTATGAAGTAGAACATCAACAGTGCGATCGCGACCTCAAAACATTGCTTGAAGCCCTTCTGGCAGCGGGACTAATCGATGTCAAAAATAATACGACTGTTTAATTTTTTTCGGATGGGAGTAGGCGATCGCCACCTTTTAATCATGACTTTAGTAATACTAGCAACCATGAGGTTAGGGCTGTGGTTAATGCCCTTCCGCACACTTTTAAAAGTCTTAGCAAAAATCAGTCGCGATCGCTCACAGACTACAAACCAAGTTTCCGTCGGTAAAATTGCCTGGGCTGTAAACGCGGTTAGCCGCTATATGCCTGGTGTAAAATGTCTGGCTCGCGCTTTGACTACTCAAGTGCTAATCAGTCGCTACGGTCACTCTTGTGAACTGCGAATCGGTGTTGCTAAAGGAGAAAAAGGAACTCTAGAAGCTCACGCTTGGGTTGAATATCAGGGACGAGTTGCTATGGGTTATCTCCCAGACCTTTGCCGCTTTATCCCACTACCATCTCTTGAAGGACTGAAATTATGAGTGGCATCATGGGAATTTACTATTTAGGCGATCGCTCTGTAGACCGGGAAGACCTGGGAATGATGGTGGAAACCCTCGCACACCGAGGACCGGATGATGCAGACATCTGGATAGATGGGGCGATCGGTTTTGGGCATCGGATGCTGTGGACTACTCCTGAATCCTTGCTAGAAAAGTTACCTTTTACTAACTCCACTGGCGATTTGATTATTACGTCAGATGCTCGCATAGATAACCGTGATGAACTTATCAGTGTGTTACAATTAGAGAAGTGTGCAACTGACAAAATTACGGATAGCCAGTTGATATTGGCAGCTTATGAAAAGTGGCGGGAGTATTGTCCAGAACATCTTTTAGGTGATTTTGCCTTTACCATCTGGGACAAACGCCAGCAATCTCTGTTTTGTGCTAGAGACCATCTCGGAGTCAAGCCTTTCTATTACTACCACCAACCAGGTAAAGCCTTTATATTTGCCTCAGAAATAAAAGCGCTACTATGTTTGCAACAAGTTCCGCGTCAACTCAACGAAGTGAGAATCGCCGATTACTTGACGTTGACGATGGAAGACAGAGCCATCACTAGTTATCAAGATATTCTGCGGCTTCCCCCGGCTCACAGTATGGTTATCAGTCAGTCAGGAATGGAGATAAAGTCTTACTGGGAACTCGACCTCCATCGTGAGATTAAAATGGATTCTGATGAGGCTTATGCAGAGAAGTTTCGGGAAATTTTTACCGAGGCAGTACGTTGCCGCTTACGTAGTGCCTTCCCCATTGCCAGCCAGTTGAGCGGTGGATTAGATTCTTCGGCTGTTACCTGTGTAGCGCGGGATTTACTTGCAAAAGAAAATAAATATTTACTACACACAATCTCCACTATTTTTGATATAATTACTGAGTGTGACGAGCGCCCTTTTATGAATGCGGTGCTAGAACAGGGAGGATTCATTCCCCATTACGTCCACGGTGACAAGTTTGGTCCGTTATCTAACCTGGATAGCATTTTCCGGTACGAAGATGAAGGTCTTTTGGGTCCGAGTCATTTTTATCCTTGGATTGTAAACCGCGCTGTTAAAGAACTAGGACTGCGGATTTCTCTAGATGGTTTTGATGGGGACACTACAGTTTGCCACGGTGGAAGTAGGCTTACCGAATTAGCACGTCAGGGAAATTGGAAAACATGTATACAGGAAGTTAAAGCATTTTCACCACACTTTAATGTTTTACCTTACGCTGCTTTTCGGAGTTATGGACTGCCATACCTGAAGGATTTGGCTCTTAAGTTCCGTTGGATAGCATTCTTCGAGGGAGTAAGGCTAATCCACAAACATTTTGGTATTTCGCGCAAACTGTTGATCGTAAATCACGGAATTAAACCTGTTGTAGAACAACTACGGCAACTTTGGCAGCGCAAACAAATAAAAGTTGCAAATCCTTTTGTTTCCAAGACTCCCCTTGTCAAAGGTAAGTTTGCAAAACGTGTTGGTTTAGATGAGCGAATCCAGAAGTTTGGTGCATCGAGTCAAGAACCCCTCACCGCAAAAGAACAACATTGGCGAGGTCTTACTCAAGGTGTATTGCCCTATACCTTAGAACGAGCGGATCAATATGCGGCAATGTTTTCTTTAGAAGCGCGTCATCCATTCATGGATAAGCGACTAATTGAATTTTGTCTAGCATTGCCTGCCGATCAGAAGTTATACCAAGGATGGGGAAGGATGGTGATGCGTCGTGGCTTAGAAGGAATTCTACCGGAAAAAGTTCAATGGCGTGGGGGAAAAGCAGATTTATCAGCCAATTTCGACGATGGACTGTTGAATCGCGATCGCCAAATTCTGGATGAAGTGATGTCTAATCAGATTGGATACTTGGAAAAGTACATTGATTCAGATTTCCTCCAAGCAGCTTATCAACGATTGATATCAACACCAAACGAAGTCAGAGATGAGGATATTACACCAATTTGGCAGGCAGTTACTTTAGCTTTGTGGTTCGACTACAAGCAAATAACGCGGTAACTTCAGTAGTATTGGCAGGTTCTGGCTGGTAATATTGTCTGTCGTATTTACGACAACCATGCCACACCGTAAGTCCAATTATGGGGCACTACCTTCAACAACTAGTAAATCAACAGACTCAAAACAAGGAAATAGATCATGAAAAGTTCTTACACCGTTCCTAAGCTGACTGTTCACGGTAATGTTACTGAGATTACACAAATTCTTGGTCCAACCTCAAGGAGAGATTTTGTGTTTTTAAACGGCAATCCTAGTGATGACGCTGCTGCCTCTCCTGACCAAGGTTCACGAGATGTTTGCTTAGGAAGTCTAGATCCTGCTCAACCACCAGCTAATTGCGATCCTAGGTTCTAGTATTCATGAAGTCTGCATTTAGCGCATAGCACCTGCTCTAAGAGGATGTTTGAAAAGGGTCTCTTTGTGTCATGTTTAATGCAGCGAAGCGAAATAAAACATCGCAGTATGTGTCCGAAACACCTGATTCTACCCTTCAGGAACGCTAAAGCGCGAAGGTTACGCTTCGCTTCACTCAGAATGACATTTTTATTCGTTCTCGGACTTTTCAAACAACCTCTAAGAAACTAGTGGTTCATCTCATTATTTCTGATGGCTCAATAAATTCTGACTCAGGAATTTAGTTTTTGATTTGAGTGCTTAACCACTCAAATCAAATTCCTCAAAATTAATGATGCAAAACACTAATAGCAGTCTGCTCGGTAGAGTGTGAAAAGTTAGATTATCGACTTATTAATAAGTCGGGAATCTAACCCAAACTAATTCTCATGTGGGGTCTATAATCCCTATCAACTAATGCATAAAGTATCAGCTTTTTGCATTAGTTGTAAAAAACGTTGTTTGGTCAACTTCAGTAAAGTAAATAGGGTTTGCTTGGGTTAAAATACTATTTAATCCCACCGAAAACCCTTGACTATTTAAGAGTTTGATTGTCCTATTGACGACAACGAATCACACCATAAGTCCCAGAAATACTACCTTCAACAACTAGTAAATCAACAGACTCAAAACAAGGAAATAGATCATGAAAAGTTCTTACACCGTTCCTAAGCTGACTGTTCACGGTAATGTTGTTGAGATTACACAAGTTCTTGGTAATCCGACAAGGGGAGATTTTGTATTTTTAAACGGCAACGTTATATCTAATAGTAATGACATCGATTCGAGGGATCTAAACTGTACGGGTACGGCAGAAAACTTGAATTGCACTCAAAAATAGTTTTAGCAGTAAAATCTTTGATTTAAAGCTGTAGAGCCTATTTAGTGAGGTAGACACAGAGGCAATACCAAATTTCTGGTTTGTCTCTGTGGCAATTCCACTCTTCTAATGCAGAAAATACCAAATTTTTTGCCTTTTTTTTTGAAAGTTAGATTCCCGACTTATTAAGAAGTCGAGAATCTGAACACCACGAATTCTCATGTGGGTTCTAGAATTACTATCACCTAATGCAGAAAATATCAGCTTTTTTAATTAGTTGTAAAAAACTTTTTTGGGTTAGCTTTAAGAAAGTAAATAGGGTTTGCTTGGGTTTAAATATCATTTAATCTAACCTAAAATTCTTGACTATCTAAGAGCGTAATTGGATAGACACATACTTGGTAAATTTACATTAAATCTCTACTGTCATTGCACTAAATCAAGTTAAAGTATGAAATCTTATAAAGCCTACAACTTGTGCATTGCTTCGGAATTGCAACTTCCAGAATTGACGGAAACTGAGGGTGATCCAGATGTAATTGTGCGGTTTGGCAAAGTAGATAATGCAACCGCAATGCAACATGATGGTGGTCAAAATTTTCTGGGAGAAATACCAGAAGTAGCTGAGTGTTTTATTCGCAATGGACGGGAAATTACGATCAATCCTCTAGCGGGTGTGGACGAGGCTCTTGTTCGCACTGTACTTCTAGGACCCATATTATGCGTACTGTTGCGACAAAGGGGTCTGTTAGTTCTACATGCTAGTTGTATTAACATTAATGACAAGGGTGTAGCGTTCATGGGTGGTTCCGGTTGGGGAAAATCAACTTTGGCAACTGCTTTTCACAATCGCGGATACGATGTTTTAACAGATGATGTACTGCCGATCCAAATTAAGACAGGTCAACCGATTGTTTTTCCCAGCTATCCCCAATTTAAACTTTGCCCCGACGCGGCAACTTCTTTAGGACACGATACTAAAAGCTTATTGCCTGTTTCGCAAAATTCATTCAAAGTAGCCTACAAACTCTCTGGTGGTTTCCAACAAACTCCCCTTCCATTACATAATATTTATGTATTGGATAAGGGAAGTGAACACAAAATTACCAGAATTGAACCTCAAGAAGCATTCGTTGAATTGGTGCGTCATACTCGCGCTATTAGCTCAATCTCTGAACATGAATTTATGGCAAATCATTTACATTTATGTAGTGAACTTATCAAAAATGTCAGATTTTCTCGCTTTACGCGCAAACCTTCTCTAGGAGATTTACCTGAGCTTGTGAAGCTAGTTGAGGATGACTTGGCAGAACTAAACGAACAAGATGAATGTTCTGCGTTAAAAGCCCCTCAGACTGGAAGTCTGGGGCTATACGAACAAAGCCCACCTGCGTGGGCTTAAATTGTGTAGCTAGCATCACTTACATTTTCAGTATTTATACGTCGATAATGAAGATGCGCCTTATTAGCCTGCGTGTGCCTGCTTTGTTTCTGTAGCCCCAGGCTTCCAGCCTGAGGGGCTTTTAACGCAGCATCACATCATGTTCGATTGATTATTTTTGAATTCACAGGGTTTTAATATCTTGATTAGCAAACTCCGTAGCGCAAACACCATATTCTTCCATTTAAGAAAAACTCTCAGTTTGGTGTGGGCAGCGTCTCGCTATTGGACTGTGGCTTGGATGATTTTGCTGTTGGTTCAAGGATTGATTCCCGCAGCTTCGATTTCCCTCACCCCACGGGCAATCAATGCTTTGGTGTCAGTAACTGGATCTGGGATTTCTGCGGCAAACGTCCAGAAGGTAATTGTGCCAGTGGGGTTGATGGCAGGCATTATGTTAGTGGGGGAGGTTTTGAATAGTGCTGCTGAATGGATTCGCACGGCTCAGGCAGAATTGGTACAGGATTACATCACTGGTTTGATTCAAAAACAGTCAGTGGCTGTGGATTATGGCTTTTATGAATGCTCTGAGTATAACGACAAACTTGACAGAGCGCGGGAGGGTGCAAGTGGGCGATCGCTTGCTTTACTAGAAAATACTGGCAGGTTATTACAAAACACCGTTACTTTGTTTGCGATGGCTGCGATCTTGGCTCCTTATGGTTTTGGGCTACCCATCACTTTAGTAGTCAGTGCTTTTCCTGCTTTCTATGTTTTGACATATTTAAATAAAATTCAGTATCAATGGTCACAACGTACAACAACCGATCGCCGATGGCTTGCATATTATGACTACTTGCTGACAAACAATGCCACGGCAGCGGAAGTGCGATTGTTTGATTATGCTGATTACTTCCAGTCCTCTTACCATAATCTGCGTCGGCGCCTCAGACACGAACAATTCCATCTATTGAAACTGCAAACATTAGGTCGCTTTGTTGCTACCATAATCGCATTGATAATTTCTGGTGGAGCTATAGCCTGGATAGGACGGCAGGTATTGCTAGGAATTTTGAGTTTAGGAGATTTAGCTCTGTTTTTTCAGGCATTCAGTCAGGGACAAAGCATTGTTAGGGATCTATTAAACAACCTAGGACAAATTTATCGTAATAGCTTGTTTCTTGGTAACTTATTTGAATTCTTACAAATACAGCCCAAAATTATAGATCCGCTTAATCCTGTCCCCGTACCGTCAACACCTAAAAAGGGAATTCGTTTTCGGCAAGTCACCTTCCGCTACCCTGGTAGTGAGGAACCAGTGTTAAATAATTTTAACTTGACACTGCCAGCTGGCAAAATTGTGGCGATCGTCGGTGATAATGGTGCTGGCAAAAGTACATTAATTAAGCTTTTATGCCGCTTTTATGACCCTCAGTCGGGAAGCATTGAACTAGACGGTATTGATTTGCGTAACTTTTCGGTGAAAGCATTCCGCAGGTTAATTACTGTTTTGTTTCAGTCACCAATTCCCTACAACACCACCGCTGGGGAAAACATTGGTTTGGGTGACATATCAGCAGCATCAAATTACTCAGAAATTCAAGCAGCTGCCAAAGCGTCAGGTATTCACGATAAGATTGACCGCTTGCCTCTAGGTTATAACGCTATGTTGGGTAAGTTGTTTCCTGAAGGAACTGATTTAAGCGGTGGTCAATGGCAACGTTTGGCATTAGCTAGGGCATTTTTTAGACGTGCCCAAATCATTATTTTAGATGAACCAACTAGTGCTATGGACCCTTGGGCAGAACATGATTGGTTAGAGAGATTTCGCACATTAGCAAGCGATCGCACTGCGGTGGTGATTACTCACCGCTTCACCTTAGCGATGCGAGCTGACATCATTCACGTCATGCGTGCTGGGCAAATTGTGGAGTCAGGTACTCATGATGAATTGCTGGCTCAGAGTGGTTTTTATGCCCAGTCTTGGAAAGACCAAATGGAGTCGAGTGCAAGTGCCATAGTTACTGAGCGGAACTCATTGACAAAGTAAAATTAATTAAATTAAATTAATTACCAAAAATGCAAATTATCTCTAAACAAAACACCAGGATTTTAGAAAAAAAAATCAGTTTGGAAATAGAGTTACTTCTTGATAGCATTCGTCCACAAATTGATGATGCTATTAGCGATCGCATTAAAGCTTTGGTTCAAGAAAATATTGACTGGCAATACCTAATCCAAACAGCATATGGACACGGTGTAATACCGCTCCTTTACAGCAATCTCAGTAATATATGCCCAGAATTAATTCCTGCAAGTTTCCAACAGCAGCTTCAACGTAACCAGTATGCGAGAACTCAGCGCAACCTTATGTTAACAAGCAAGCTGCTCAAGCTATTGGAGCTTTTTGAGGCGAATGAGATACCTGTGATTCCATTCAAAGGTCCTATCTTAGCTATATCAGCTTATGGCGATCTCTCACGTCGAGATTTCTTTGATTTAGATATTTTAGTTCGCAAAGAAGATTTTTTGAAGACAAAAGAACTACTGACTACTCAAGGATACCAACCATACTCTAACAATAGTGAGAAAGAGGCAGCTTACCTTAGTTCTCTCAAAGACAAACAACAAAAAGCTTACCTTCAATCCCATTGGGAACTGCATATGGTTGATGAGCGCGATCGCGTTACTATAGATCTCCATCACGGGATGTTACCAAAGCAATTCTCATTTTTGTTTGATACCGAATGGCTATGGGAGTATGCTCAACTAAAGCCTTTTGCGAATAGAATGGTTCTCAATCTTTCCCCGGAGGATTCAATCTTAATCCTCTGTTCTCAAGGGGGTAAGGACTGTTGGCAACAGTTGAACCGGATTTGCGATATTGCTCAAGTGCTTTGTACCTGTGGTGAGATAAATTGGCAGCAGGTTTGCGATCGCGCTATTAAGTTACGTATGACGCGAATGCTCTTACTTGGTCTTTTACTAACCCATGAACTTCTGGAAGTAAAGCTTCCAAAAATCATCTTGCAGCAAATACAAGCTGACCCACTACTGAAGTCCCTCGCTTCCCAGATTTACACGCAGCTTTTCTATCAAACTGAAAGTTTAATTCCAAACCAGAAAGTTAATAGCTCATTTTTTCACTTAAGCATGATAGAACACCCATTGGATAAAATTTGGTACTGTTTTGAGCATTTAGTTGTTCCAACAGTAGCAGACGAAGTGTTTCTGCCGCTACCTCAATTTCTATCTTTCTTGTACTACCCGCTCCGACTTATTCGCTTAATTAGAATGTATGGACTGAAGCGAAGATTTAGAGAATGAGATACTAGCAAGTTTGGACATATTTTTGTTAATAACCTGTTGATAAATTTCTATCAACAGGTGGTAATTTGCTTCAGGAGTATACCTGGTTTGATACATAGAATGGGCATATTTTCTCATTGCAATCATCGCTTCAGCATGAGTAGTCGTCCATCTGATTTTTGCTGCCAAATCTACTGAATTTCCCGCTTCAAAATGTAAACCAGTTACCCCATTCTCTACAATCTCTGCCATACTACCTAATTTTGCTGCAATTACAGGTAGACCACAGGCAAATGCCTCCGCAATTGTTAAGGGGAAACCTTCATACCAGATAGAGGGAAAGACTAAAAACTGGGCATTACGCATTAAATTCAACACAACTGACTTATTTTGCTGCCCAAGAAAGGTAATCATATTCTCTAACCCCAAGGTCTGTACCTGCTGCTGTAGGACGTCGTTTAATGGACCATCACCAACAATTTTTAGAGGAATACTTAGACTACCTTGTTTGTAAGCATCAATCAGGGTAGCAACGCCTTTTTCTTCTGAAAGTCGCCCGACAAAAAGTGCGTAATCACCATCATAGCTGGTTTTTGCTATGGTATCTGGCGTAAATACAAAATTAGGTTTAATGTAAATCTTCTCACTAGGAAGTCCGGCTTGCACTAGTTTATCTTTCTGAAACTGGGTCAGAGCAATGTAACCATCTACCCGTTCTTGCCAAGTTTGCCTGAAGCGATGCACCGCTAACATGCTTGCTACCACTGCACTTTCAACGCGGGAACCTCGGTAACAACCATGTATTACACCAGGCAGAGGTAAGGCTTTGCCAATACAGTCTTCGCAAACTCGACCCTCCCGAAAGAGCA
This sequence comes from Plectonema radiosum NIES-515, assembly GCF_025753815.1. GTDB lineage: Bacteria > Cyanobacteriota > Cyanobacteriia > Cyanobacteriales > Nostocaceae > Hassallia > Hassallia radiosum_A. Next base: position 77,457 of record NZ_JAOWRF010000250.1, read on the forward strand.
TAGCTTTTGGGCAACCCAATCGATAATTGTGTAGTGTCTGCACAACAGGCACAACCGCATCTCGACAAGCATCGTATATAGATGGGGAGAGTAGTGGAAAAAAGTTGTGTATGTGAACAACTTCAATATTGTGTTGAGCGATCGCATTACTCACCAAGTTTCTTGAGGAAAAAGAGTAAATTGCTGAAAAGGCTGCTTTTGCTTTACCCCATACTCCTATAATGCTGTCGTTGTCTACTTCTAAAACTGAAACATCGTGTCCGTAAGACTTTAACAATTCCGCTTCAGCCTGCACAACTGCATCCTCACCCCCAGCAAATTGATAGCGATTATGGATAATTAAAATGTTCATTTCTGTGATAGTTTTCAACTTAAAAAAATTAGGCATTATAGCGTTTCCTAATAAGCGTAAGGTACAACTTAACCTCACCCCGATAAAGCTGTGCTTTATCTCCCCTCTCCTTACGCTCGTAGAGGGGTTGGGGGTGAGGTTTTGTTCTGCACTTCATGCACCTGGGAACCGCTATATATGATTCCATATAACACAATACGTTTGGTGTTCAGGATTTTTTGGACTGATTTAAGACCTGTAGAGACGCGAAATTTCGCGTCTCTACCATCGTATTTTAGGCTTATCTGAACGGTATTGCCATATAACTTATTATGCATTTGATTAAACCTCAAATTAGGCTTTTTCTCCTAATGGTTTTTGCTCAACAAAATAGTCTTGCATGTGCTGCCATAATTTATGAGATTTATCAGCTTGATGTTTTTGCCATTGCAGCCCAATTAAACTAACAACAAAAAGCATAAAAGCCGGCTCTTCCATCCAGGAAAATATTAGACCAGCAACAAACACAGTAATTAGGAAAAACTTGGAAACTTTATCTAAACAGATATACTTCCAGACCAAGAACCAGAGATACAAATATACTCCCAATCCTAGAAACCCTAAATCTCCCCAAATACCTGCCCAAGAGAATAATAAAGAATACATACTAGAGCCAGTAACACTATTAGACCAGTAGTAGCTCTCTTGAGCCTTAAATACTGTCTCAAAAATAGAAGTGCCAGTAATACCTAATGGTTGCAAAATTTGTATATAATCTTTCATTAGCCAACCCAACCGGCTAATAGTATGACCTGGCCCAAGTCCAAATAACCAATTTATATCTGACTTATAAAAGGAGGTAATAATAGAAAATACAGATAATTTATATTGAAAAGCTTCTGTAACTACCTCCATATCAGATATATAGCGTATTCCAGAGTACAGGGTATTGATTATTTTCAGAACTCCAATAGTAATTGGAATAGCAATTACCAAATACATTATTGCCTTCACTATCTCCTTCAACTGCGTAAGTATCAAGATAAACCAGGAAACTAGAAATGCAATGACTACCTGTTTCACATCAGCATAAAGAATATTTCCCAGACATAGAATAAATACAAATATGCGTAACCATAGTGAACGAACTCCAGAAGCCAGAAGGAAATAAATGCCAAAAGTTAGGGCAACATCACCTCCTACATGATGTCCGGCTCCCATTTTCAAAAAAATTCCCTTTATATCATCTGGAGAGTCTGGATTGATAATAAACTTCTGAAAATATACAAAAGCTAGATGAATATAGACAAATGAAAATATCCAAAATTGAAATTTTTTAATACTAGATTGAGGGATTTTTGTACTGACAATTGCTATCAACATCAAAAAAGGTTCCGCAAGCATCAAAAAGCTGAGAATGACATTGATAACCCCTGCTTTATTGAACATAGCACTAGATATAATTATTCCCAGAAAAATCATCAGTCCAACCAGGAGTTTTCCAGCAATTTGGCTACGAATTTTAGGTACTACCCATACAAATAAGACTATGACCAAAGCAAAATGCAAAAAGTTAACAACTGATGGGACTTTTAGTGCTGTTAAAACACGTGGGAACATAACAGAAGCGAGAAATATCACGATTAAGCTAGACCTTGTGATAGTTCCTGCTTGAGGTTGAAGTGATGTTGCTGAACTCATGAATTTCCTGCTACGGTTTGATATATTTGAGCTAAGTATTTACCCTTAACTTCCCAGTTGTATACTTCCCGTACCCTTTCTCTTCCAGCCTCTCCCATCTTAAGTCTCAGTTCTGGCTCTTTTGCTAAACGCATCATTGCTGTAGCAATGTCATTAACCGCTTGTTCGGGTGAGTCAGCAGGAACCTTAAATCCTGTTTCCTTTGTCACCTGGATACCAGGTCCGCCCAAGTTTAAGCAAATTACAGGCTGACCGGCAGCCATTGCCTCTAGCACTACCCACCCCCCAGAGTCATGCAAGCTAGGGTGAATTAAAACATCACACTCACCCAACTTAGACAGAGTTTCCTGACGAGACAATGTACCCCAAAAATTTACTCTGTCTGCAATCCCCAGTTCCTGAGCTAAAGATTCTAGGAATTCTCGCTCTGGTCCATCTCCTATTATCCAATACTCAGCATCAGGCAAGTTGGTTTGGGCAAAAGCCCGCAGTCCAAAATGAAAGCCTTTCCAGTGCAAGAGTCTTCCAGTGGAAATAAAACGGAAAGGTCGGCATTGGGTGGAGGAAATTTGGATTAGTTGCTCAATATCTGCTTTGGGAATGCCAACGGCACCGTAGACTTCAATCTTCTTACAGCCTAGTGCTGCAAAACGTTGTGCGGTTTCTTCAGTAGCCGCGATCGCCACAACACTTTTCTTGGCAGTTAGATGCACAAAGGGGTCACTCTCCCCAAAGCGACGTAAAAGATTACGGAGATTTTCGTAAACTCTCGCTCGCAGGCTATGTTTTTGCCAGAAAGCTTTTGGTGCAGATTCTGCACCTCCAACTGGACCCCAAACAAAGGGAACAGAAAGGAATACTAGGAAACTGGGACTTGAATATCTGCCGTAGGTGATATGGTGAACGACATCAAAGTTAATTTTTTGATGGAGAGGTCTGGCTACAAAGTAAGCCATAATCTGCCATAGATAGTAGTGAAGGTAAACTGACATTTGCGATCGCTTACCTTCATAAGACCAGTCATAAACCCAGCCAAAGGGGTCAAGATACACAAAGTTGAGATTGGGCACTTTATTGCGTGCCAATTCATCTTCAATTGCTAAACGATGAGTATTTGATGTGAGAACCCAAACTTGATGGTAGTTAGCAATCTCTCGTGCCACATTCCAACCGATTCCCGGTTCCGAGCCTTTACCGGGTTCACAAGCATAGCTAGATAATAGGATTTTCATGTAGTGCTGATGTAGTTACACTTTTTCTAGAAATGAGAGCCATTGCTGGGCGATCGCTTCTGGCTTAAACGCTTCACTCTGACGATGGCTTGCTGTAATCAATTGACTGCGCCATTCATTTGAGGTTAACACTTTGTAAATTGCTGTCCCTAGAGCTTCTGGATCATTTATTGGCACTAAATTTCCATATTTGCCATCTTCTAAGATGCTGCGAGGACCCCCACCAATGGCATCCGTAGAGATAACGGGTACTCCACAAGCCATTGCCTCTACTAGTGCTAGGCAAAACGCTTCATCCAAGGACGACATTACAAAAACATCGGCTTTGGCAATGTTACTCCAAGGATTAGCCACATGACCAGGTAAGCTGACACACTCCTGCAAACCTAGTTTAGCAATCACTTCCTCTAAGTGTTTTCTTTCTGGACCTTCTCCCAAAATAATCAACTTGACTTTGAGCTGGCTTCGGACTATTGCAAGCGCTTGCAATAGCAGGGGATAGTTTTTCCGCTTCACTAAACGTCCAAGGCTAACAATCACTGGTTCGTCTTTGTGCTGGAGCCAGGGATGTTCCGGTGCTGCTTGGCTGCGGATTAAAAAATCATCCACATCTACAGGATTCGGAATTACTGCCACACGATTGGAGGGAATCGGGATACGATCTTGCTTGAGGATGTCAAGGACACCTTGGCTCACAGTGGTTAACCCATTGGCTGTGGGATACAACAGCCTTGCTAGCCAAGGCATAATTTGCATCCGCAGGTCATGCTTGTGGTCGATAGCAATATCAGAGGTGAGAGTATCTCCTTGGTAAATCACAAATTTTGTCTGTCGCTGACCTGCTAACAGCCATCCCATAATCGCAGGGATGCTAATGATTGTCGGCATAGAGATGAGTACATCTGGCTTGACGGCTCTCAAAAACTTGGATAGAGCAATGGGAGATGCCATAGACCGCTCAACACCCAACCGCACTAATTTGACACCTTCTGGAAAAGTGATATCCTCTGCTGGTTCTTTTGAGAGGTACAGCACGTATAAGTCTCTCACTCCCAAGTTCCAAAACCCTTTAGTCAGAGCTACTGGAAGATTTGTGAATGCTCCACCGTCTAAACCCCAGGTAAAGATAGCAATTGATCTCTGACTCATCTATTGTCCTCTATGAGATTTTTTAACAAAATTTGTGTTGCAAAATATTGATCGAGGCTGCCCACAAGATTAATTTTAAATTGCTTTCAACGATAACACTGGTAACACTTGAATACCCTGTGTGCATGTTTATTGATGAGTTATAATACCAGTGAAATTACTAAGTTCGGCGTTGTTTGATTACTTTTACTGTGAAAATGATGCTGGAACGATTTTGCCTGGTTTGAGCCTCTATTTTCAAGGCAGGTCTAATACTTTTCTAAGTTCAATCATCTTTTGATTCCAAACAACCCTAATGTTCCCTGCTGAATTGACCTTGCTATGCGTTTAAGCGTACTCTCGTGGGATATCTGATTAAACAATGCCAAAAAGAGAGCATTTGGCAAACTCTCACCCCATCGCAGTAGCCATTTCAAAGGTTTGTAACTGAAAGCTGCGTGAAACTGTGGATGAGTAACAAGCAGATGATGAACCTTTTTTCTTTCTGACCTGGGTGCACCCTGAAAGCGAGCCAACAAGTAACATTCGTAATAGTGCCAGACATTAGCTTCCAGACCCGCTAGACTTTCTGCCACCTCTACACCATAAATTTTTTTGAGAAACTGCTTCTGTTCTTGGTGTACTCGCTTTGCAGTCTCGTGCTCTCGTACCAATATGTCGGTTGTGATGGAGGTAAAACTCGTGAGATTTGCACCGTGTAAGCGGAACTTACTAAGCACTTCTGACACAGGTACTATTTCAGTGACAAACGGAGCGAGACGGAAAATTAGACTATCAGCATTGCGTCTAAAGGCTTCGTTCATTGGGAAGATTAAGTCCCCGACCTCGCGACGGATACAAAGTGCAGAAGCAGGGGGTATGTTTTCAAAGCGTCCGCCATGTTCTAATCCAGATAATGCCACCCAGCCTGATGCTAAATTTTTTATCATGGGGGTCGGTTTGATCAATTGTCCTTGACCATCAATTTGATAGACATCGTGAATGACAAAGCCACCCTTGAGGTCAGATTGAAACGCTTCAACAACTTTTTGTACCTTATCGGGCATCCATACATCATCCGCATCCAACAGACAGACAATTTCACCGTTGCTTTTGCTGTAAGTTGTATTTAATGCAGAAGCTACACCGCCATTCTGCTGACGTATCAGCTTGATTCGGGAGTCTTTTTTGACATAAGTTTCGATGACTTGACAGGAGTTATCTTTGGAACCGTCATCACAAACGATCGCTTCCCAATTAGAGTAGGTCTGAGAAAGTACACTCTCCAAAGTTTCCCCAATGTACTTTTCATAGTTGTAGTTGGCAATCAGTATTGAAACTAAAGGCAATTCTTTTAGCTCGGAAAGTTCGATTGGTTCTAGCTTTTCAATTTTTAGTTCTTGCATACACTCATCCCTCCGACTTAGTGTTATGAATTTATGGTTGATTACCTTTTTTAACTCACCTACCATTCTGCTTAAAATACTAACTATCGCTTAAATTTTCAGTTTAAAAATAAGTCATCTCATTTACACAAAAATACCTAAAAACGTGTTCTACCAAAAAATTAAATCTTGTCTACAAGCATTTTTACTCAAAAAAGTAGCAATTATGGGATTCTAACTTAGTAGTTACCCTTAAAGGATTCTGTCATACTTTTTCGGCACGTTGGCACACATTCCGGAAATTTTAATTAGCATATGTACTGAGGAACGTCATTAATTTAATTATGAAGCGCTGTAATAGTTGTGTAGTCGAACTTTGAGCTATGTAAAAAAAAATGAAATACTTGGTAAATAATATAACTAATTTATAAATATTTGATTTTTTCCGGATATAGTTGCGTAGGTTTGAATAATATATGCAGAATTTTTTTACCAATTAAGTTCAGCGCTAAGTGCAGTTACCAAAGGCTGCAAAATGTAAGTTTAACGTGCGTAGATTCCGCAAAAATCACCCGTCTTTAGTTACAGTGGAGACGGGGGACAATCAAACAGAACTTCTGTAGCAAGAAACGAGGTAGTTATGATAAAGATTAAGCGCAGAAGGAGAGTCTCCTCTATGCTTGCCATCATCTGTGGGATAATACTACTTTCTTTTGTGTTTGCTGTCACAAACCCCAGACTTTCTTCTGTGTCAGGGATTTTTGCAGACAAGTCTCTCACTCAAGCCAAGAATCCATGCATCATTGGTACTAGCTCAACACAGGATAAGCTCTTTCCCGATAATTTAGTGGTTAATGTTAAGACCCGCTATGCAGCAAAGGGAGATGGTGTTACAGATGATACTCAAGCAATCCAGAAGGCAATGCGGGAGAATGTGGGGAAAAACAAAATTCTCTACTTTCCTCAAGGGACATATTTGGTGAGCGATCGCCTAGAGTGGAAAGACACAAACGGTAAATGGCAATCGCAGCTATGGCTCCAAGGACAGAACCGTGCCACCACTATTATTCGGTTGAAGAACAATGCACCTGGTTACAACTCTACCAGTAACCCTAGAGCAGTAGTCTACACCGCGTCAGGACTCTACATAGAACAGCCTAACGGCGGCGGAAAGGACTATCCAGCTAAGGGAGAGGGGAACGAGGCGTTTGCCAACTACATCGAAGACCTGACAATTGACACTGGTAATAACCGTGGAGCGATCGCACTCGATTATTTAGCTAACAACATCGGTGCGGTTCGCAATGTCACACTTCAAGGGAGAGGACTCGTCGGTCTTGACATGACTCGCAAATGGATTGGTCCTGCTCTAATCAAGAACGTCTTTGTCGAAGGCTTTGATTATGGTATTCGTATTGCCGGCGAGGTCAATGGTATTACTCTTGAGCATATTAATCTTTGCAATCAAAAAACTGTTGGTCTAGAGAATTTAGGAAATGTTGTAGCTATCCGAAACCTCTCAAGCAGCAATAGTGTCCCAGCGGTACGCAACACCAACAGCACGAGCCTTATTACCCTTCTCGACGCGGATCTTCGTGGCAGCAGTCACTCGGTAAGTGCTATTGAGAATAATAGCCGTATGTTTGCTCGGAATGTCCGCTCATCTGGTTATCGGTCAGCAATTATGCAAGATAATAAGGTCGTAAAGGGGACAAAGATTAGGGAGTTTACCTCCAACGCTCCTTTTACTTTGTTTAAATCTTCCGCAAACACCTCTCTCAATCTTCCGATTAAGGAGTCGCCAAGCTTCCATGATAATAATCTCTCAAATTGGGCAAACGTTGAGGATTTTGGTGCAAAAGGGAAAAACCCCGATGGAAGCGATGAATGGGGGGACGATACAGTTGCGATTCAAAAGGCACTTGATTCTCGAAAATCCACTATTTATATTCCACCAGGTCGCTATTTTGTGAGTGATACCCTACATGTTAGGGGAAATGTTCGCAAAATCTTTGCGATGGGTGCTACGTTTTCTCCTGGTGGGACAGCTTTTGGAGATATAAATAATCCGAAACCGTTCTTTCGGATTGAGGATGGAACAGCAACTGACGTCACCATTGAACATGTTAGTGTTCTAAATCTTGTTCAACAAGCCCCACCACAAGCTGGACTTATTGGTTTTGAACAAGCCACCTCCCGAACATTATTTTTGAAGGATGTGACTTGCTGCTCATTGAGACCGAACGATCAAAAGTATGTATTTCGGAACAAGCCAGGAGCCGGAAAGCTCTTTATTGAAGATGTATCCGCTGAAGGTTGGCAATTTGAGCATCCTCAACAGGTATGGGCACGTCAGCTTAACCCTGAAGGTAGTAGTGAGAAGATATTTAATAACGGCGGAAAACTCTGGGTGTTAGGTTTGAAGACTGAAGGAGGTAATGTCAACACTGTTATCCATACTAAAGGAGGTGGTGTCAGCGAGTTATTTGGAGCGCTCTTGTACGTGACGGGGAACGTTTCACCAAATCAAATCGCTTTTATCAATGACAACTCTCAAGTTACACTCTCTTATGCCACTATTAGCTACGGAGCCAACGACTTCCAGATTCATGTTCAAGAAACACGGGGGTTTAAGCGTTCTCAACTCACTCGCAATCGGCTCCTTGGACACGGTAATGGACGTGCGGTGCCGCTTTATGTAGGAGGGCAGTAAACTACCCACACTCTACCGTCAGGTCTGTGTGGGCTTTTAGTAGCCCTGAACTGTCTCTAGTGAGATCGCAATACAAACAATTCGAGCCTCTGGGCTGGTTTACAAAAAAAACGCCGAATCCCAGTATGAATCTGAATGTAGAGATGCAAGGGTATCGCGTCTCTACAACGGTTCTGATACTAGGCAAAATCATTTTTATACATGAAATCAGCAACGCCACCCAATCTAAAATAGATTGGCGATCGCCAAAAAAGCACCTTAATAGTAGATCCCACAACAGAATTGACGCGATTTCTGTTACTTTTTCTAATAGCTGTTGCTTTTATTCAGCGGTCATTAACTCGATCGAAGTTAGTACTGTGTATTTATCATCCTGCAACTATTCAGTAGTTTTGCAGAAGTGAGATGTTCCCGCTCTATGCTTTAATCTTAGTTTAGGTGCAAAAAACGAGTCTACCAAAAAAAAAGCAAGTATTCAGGCTGAATACTTTGGTTTACCGTGGAGCCCACACAAATATTCCCAGTCATCCTCAAATTTTTGCCGACATTAAACTCTATCGTCTATCTAAGATAGGCTCAATATTTTGTTTCATTGGATGGATATTTGGTTTAGTGACTGCCTCCCAGAAATGAACAGTTCTAATGGACATCGACCGTTGTTTTATTATGCGTTGCCCGAAACCCTTGTAGAGAAGTGAAATTTCACGTCTTTACATCTTTTGCAGCAGATGTCTAATGTCCGGTGATGGACGAATCCCCACCTCTAGCGAAACTAAGAGACGGGGAAGCGTCAAAATAAGTTCCCTATTAAGAAGCGAGGTAGTTGTGACAAAGTTTAAACGCAGAAAGAAGATATTGTCTAAACTTTCCATCATGTGTGGAATAACAGAACTTTCTTCTGTTGCTGACGTTAATGAACCTACACCTAGCAAAATAGTTGCGACAAAGTTTAAACGCAGAAAGAAGATATTGTCTAAACTTTCCATCATGTGTGGGATAGCAGAACTTTCTTCTGTTGCTGAGGTTAACGAACCGACACCTAGCAAAATAGTTGCGACAAAGTTTAAGCACAGAAAGAAGACATTTTCTAAACTTTCCATCATGTGTGGGATAGCAGTACTTTCTCCTGCTGCTTTCGTTAACGAACCGACACTTAGTGCAAACATCCCCTCTCAATTAGGGGTTTCTGAGAAGGTGGCTGTCAACCCAGGAGAAAATAGATGTGTCAGTGCCAATAGTTCGGAGGATAAGCTTTTTCCCGAAAATATGGTGATTAATGTTAAGACTCAATATGGAGCCAGAGGTGATGGTGTCACAGATGATACTCAGGCAATCCTAAAAGCGATTCGGGAGAACGTGGGTACAAATAGAGTTGTCTATTTCCCTGAAGGAACTTATCTTGTGAGCGATCGCCTAGAATGGAAAGACACGAACGGTAAATGGCAATCGCAGCTAAGGCTCCAAGGACAAAACCGCACCAAAACTATTATTCGGTTGAAGGACAATGCACCTAGTTATAACGATCCTAGCAACCCTAGAGCATTAGTCTATACCGCATCGGGACTCTATACCACAGATGCTTACGCCGGAGGAAAGGACTATTCGGGTAAGGGAGAGGGGAACGAGGCTTTTGCAAACTACATTGAAGACCTGACCATTGACACTGGTAATAACCGTGGAGCGATCGCACTCGATTATTTAGGCAACAACATGGGTGCGGTTCGCAATGTCACACTTCAAGGGAGAGGACTTGTCGGGCTTGAGATAACTCGAAAGTGGATTGGTCCTGCTCTGGTCAAAAACCTCGTTGTAGAAGGCTTTGATCGTGGTATTCGTATTGCCGGCGAGGTCAACGGTATGACTCTCGAACACATTAGTCTTTGCAATCAGAAAACTGTCGGTTTAGAGAATTCGGGAAATATTGTCGCAATACGAGACCTCTGGAGCAGCAATAGTGTGCCGGCGATACGTAGCACAGGCATGACGGGTCTTATAACCCTTCTTGATGCCGAGCTTTATGGCAATAATCCGTTAGTAAGTGCTATCGAGAGCAATAGCCCTATGTTTGCCCGCAATGTCAGTTCGTCAGGTTATTTGTCTGCAATTATGCAAGATAACAAGGTCTTGCCGGAAACTACGGTCAAGGAATATACCTCAAACACTCCTTTTAGTTTGTTTACATCTTCGGCAAAGACCTCTCTCAATCTTCCAGTTGAGGAGCCTCCAAGCTTTCATGATAATAATCTCTCAAACTGGGCAAACATTGAGGATTTTGGTGCAAGAGGGAAAGCAGCAGATGGTGGCGAAGAATGGGGCGATGATACGGCTGCAATTCAAAACGCCCTTGATTCAGGAAAATCCACCGTTTACATTCCACCTGGTCGCTACTATGTGAGTGATACCTTACACGTCAGGGGTAATGTTCGCAAAATCATTGCAACGAATGCTACGCTTTCTCCTGGTGGAAGAGCTTTTGGGGATGCAAACAATCCGAAACCATTCTTTCGGATTGAGGATGGAACAGCACCTGATGTGACCATTGAACGTGTTGGTATCACAAATATTACTCCAGATGCCTCACCTGGATTGATTGGTTTTGAACATGCCAGTTCCCGAACACTGTTTTTGAAAGATATGGGCTGCTGCTCATGGAGAACTACCGACCAGAAGTATGTGTTTCGGAACACGCCAGGAGCCGGAAAGCTCTTTGTTGAGAATGTATCCGGAGAAACTTGGCGCTTTGAGCATCCGCAACAGGTATGGGCGCGTCAACTTAACCCTGAAGGTACTAATCAGAAGATATTCAATAATGGCGGGAAGCTCTGGGTATTAGGTCTTAAGACCGAAGGAGGTAATGTCAACACTGTGATCCATACCAAAGGAGGTGGTGCAACCGAGTTATTGGGAGCGCTCTTGTACGTCACTCAAAGCGTGTCATCTAATGCGATCGCTTTTATCAATGACAATTCTCAGGTTACACTCTCTTATGCCACAAGAAAGTATGGAACTAACGATTTCCAGATTCAGGTTCAAGAAACACAGGGATCTCAAAGCCGTCAACTCACTGGCGATCAGGTTTTCCAATACACTAATGGTAGTACAGTGCCGCTCTACGTAGGAGGGCAGTAAAGGAGAAAATTAGAGGTTTGAGAGTCGTAGTTTTAATCACAAATTCTCGTTAAAAACCTCTTTCTCGCCAGTCTAGTAGTCTGTCAAATTCATTTTGACTGATGGGTAGTGGGAGCATCTTGCTCGCACTACCAATCAATTTAACCTTGACAGACTACTAGAAGACTGGAGCTACAAACAAAGCCCGCGATTAGTCGCGGGCTTTGAATCAGGTGCATTAAAAGCTGGGTTCTCGTGTGTAAATCCTGATTGACCTATTTGAAAACCGCTATATGCGTCAACCAAACCCTTGTAGAGACGCGAAATTTCGCGTCTCTACATTCTTTTCCACGACGTTTGTCTATTAGACATAGGTGTGAAAATGAATGTAGAGACGTAGCACTTGGTAGTCTCTTGGGGTTTGGATAACGCATATAGCGGTTTTCACTTTCTATGTCTATTGACTCACTGCGCCACTTCTTTCTCAAACAAGCCTAATGCTCGCAGTACTGCTTGATCCATGTCGTAATACTTGTAATCTGCAAGTCGCCCTGCAAACAGTACAGTACCGTTGAGTTTCTCTATTTCTTTGAGGTAAAGGTCTAGACGCCCACGGTTATCCTCATTCAGGATGGGGTAATAGGGGTCGTTTTTCCCTGGTACATAAGCTTGGGGATATTCCATCACCAAAGTAGTTTTGGGTGAGGTTTGTCCTGACAGGTATTTCTGCTCGGTGATGCGGGTGATGTCGTAATCGTTAGGATAGTTAACTGTACCAACTTCTTGATAGTGCTCTTGATCTAAAGTCTCAAATTGAAAGCGCAAGCTACGATAGGGCAATTCACCATACATATAATCGAAGAAGGTATCAATCGGACCAGTGCAGAGTATCCGGTTAAACTTGATGTCGTTAATGACTTCACGGTAATCTGTGTTCAAGAGCACCTTTATGTTGGGGTGATCCAGCATTTTACCGAACATTTCGGTGTAGCCAAGCTTGGGCATAGCTTGGTAGGGGTCTTGAAAATAACGGTCATCCCGACTGATGTAGACTGGAACACGTCCTGTAACTCCCCGGTCTAGCTCTTCTGGTTTCACTCCCCACTGCTTCATGGTGTAGCGGAGAAAGACATTTTCATAAATGTAATCAGCCAGGAAGGTTAAGTCACCACTCGCGCTTTCACGCAGTTTTAGAATGGGTACTTTGACCCCAAAACCAAAGTTTTCTAGGAGTAAATTTTCTAGCTTCTCTGCATAGCGGGGTGGAAAAAGGGCGTATAGAGAATTTAGATTAAAGGGGATGGGGACTTTTTTGCCTTCAACTACTCCTAGAACATGGTGATAGTAATGTCTCCACTCGGTAAATTGAGATAGGTAATCCCAAACTTTTTTAGATTTGGTGTGGAAGATATGGGGACCGTATTTGTGGACTAAAATTCCATGCTCGTTGTAGTAGTCGTAAGCATTGCCACCAATGTGGTTTCGCTGTTCTACAATTAGCACTCTTTGTCCTAGCTGATTAGCAATTCGTTCAGCCATAACACAAGCTGAATAGCCTGCTCCAATAATTAACCAATCAAATTTCATGACTTATTACTCCTTGAGGCAAAGTTGAGGATATATTTCTGGTAAATACTCTGTCATGGCAGATGTTTGAGGTCCAAATGAAAAATGTCCAGCAAACAAATTTTGAATAACAACTATGACTCTGGACATCTCAGTACAGTCTTTACAGAGATATTCTTCATCTATACCAAGGCAACCTTCTTGAAGGGAAACTCTAAGACCACCTATTGCTTCCCAAAACTCTCTTTCAAAAAGAATGGCTCCAATACTAAACCGATGAGGTGATGCTGAGTATTTAAAAGGTTGAGAAGCAATATATTGAGCCACTTCATCAAATGGGAGGCTTTTTTCCCACAACCATTTAGCAGCTTCACCATCATAAAAAGCTTTAATTCCGTTAACTGCGTGTTTGAATTCGCCAAATTTAGCTTTGTATTCATCATCAGCATTGATACTTCTAAGAAAGCTAATGTATGAATAGCCGTTAATGTTAAGTAAGGGGGCACAAAAGCCTGGGTTATATAAACCCTCCTTCTTGACGTATAAATATCCCTCTAATAGTTTTTCACAAAAGTTTTCGGAGATGAAAATATCTTCGTCCAATTTGTATATCCATTGGGCTTTTGTATGTTTGGCGATCGCTAGGTTTTGAACTAGTGAAACCTTGTTAGCTTTTGTGTAGAGGTAAGACCAGCCATGCTCTGCTGCCATTTGTGCTAGCGGTTCAGAATACAATCCAGAGGAAAGGATACAGATATCAACATCTGACGGGACAAATTTAGCAATTCTACTCAAAGTTAGGGGCCAGAGAAAACTTTTGTAACCAGCAAGCACTATCAAAAGACGTTCAGACCCTTTGCTTCTATCGATGAATGTATGAGAACCCCTAAAATTTAGCCACTGAATCAACTTTTGATTCAACTTGCGGACTACTCTAGTCATGAGCCAAAGTGGCCAATTATGCTGGTTCAGCAGCCTTTTTAATCTCACATGAAGTTTGTCTGCCATATTTATTTTACTGTTTTTATTGTTATGTTTATCAAGGTCTTAACTGACTTTCGCAATTTCAGTTATTTGCAATTCTGTAGCCTGCTGGTATAAATGTTGATGGATTCGCTCTACGAAAGGTTGATATACTGACTCAGGGGACAGTCTGTTAATAACGTAAGCTTGAGCTTGCTCTTCCATAAATCTGCGTTTGTCAGGGTTTGTCAGGATCTGATGTATGGCTGCGGCAAAGTCATTAGGTGTGTCTGCCAGTAAGATAGCTTTGTCTACAATTTCCTGAAGTCCCTGAGCACCAATAGTAGTTGCAACACAGGCACGACTATAAGAAAGTGCCTCTACGAGCTTAATTTTAAGACCACTACCAGCTAATAATGGGACTAGACAAACTTCAGCCACACCATATTCAGCACTGAGATCGTCAACCTTGCCAAGAAACTTCACGTTGGGAAATGTGCCTTGAATCTTTTCACCTACTGCTCCACAAACGTGCAGATTACTGTGAGGATTTAGTTCCAGAACTAAATGCCACACTTTTTCTAGAAACCACTGGAGACCATGTACATTGTGGGGGGAATCACTGCCTACGAATAAGCAGCGACCTCTTACTTGGCTGGAGGGGTAAGTCTTGCAAGTGGCAGACATTGGCATACAAATCACGTCAGACAGAGGAGCCATTTCCTTAAAGGTCTTAGCTTCTTCTGATTGAATTGCAAGCAGTATATGAGCCTTGCGGAGTTGAATTGCTTCGTTTTCCCAATCCCAGTTTGAATGACGTGAGGCTGTTCCTACTTGCTTAAAATGTGCTACTCGTTGATGAAGTACATCATGAGTTAGTATTACTTTGACAACCGAGGTCTTCGCGGGAAGAACATCTAAGACAGAACCTAACCAAGCATAATTGGCAATTACAACGTCTGGTTTAACTCTATTAAATTCTGATTTAACAAATGCTAATTCTTCTGGAGTTGGCAGCGTATCTACAGCTTCTATCTGGTTATTATTTATGGTAGCAATTGTGTGTAACTTCTCTTGTTGTTGTCTTTTTTTTATAGCGCGGTAAATACTCTTGACAAAATTTGGTAACAGATAATTGTAGAGCAGTCGTGGTGGGACAAAAATCCAGTCCAAAAATGGTCTGAATCTCAATAAAATAAATTTAATGGGAAAATTACCGCTGGCAGACATATTAACAAATTCTCTGAAGGAAGAGGGAATGACATACCAGGGAGTTTTGCCACCAGGTGTTGAACTAATTATTGTGTATTCAATTTGAAAGCCTTTTTTGTGTAAGTAGCGTATGAAGTCCAGCAGATATGCAGTGCCACCAAAGTGGCTATATGGTGGAGTTCTACTAATTATTTGGATCTTTAAAGATTTATGCATATCTAGTTTTTTACTCTTTTAAGGTTACTTACAGGTATTAAGTTTTTGAAGCTAAATTCAGCGCTTGAAAAAGCCTAAGTTTAACGTTTGGTAGTAACTTATCAGGATTATTTAAAAAATACTTACAGCTTTGCCAAAGTTTGGTATTATATAATTGGTATTTAAAAGTTATTTGGCACTTTTGAAATAAAGGTAATTTTTGTCTATACGCTTTTAATAATTGTTCTGCGCGGAAGCCACTTTGTCCGCTTTTTATATCATTGACGGTTTTAGTACCCTCAATTTGCTGATAATTTCCCCAAGTTTCATCTACATAGTTTACTTTTGCAGATTGGACTGCTTTAAGTAAAAAATCTAAGTCCATTAGATAGTGTTCATCAACTTTGTAGAGTCCGATATTTTGATGTAGTGAAGTGTGGTAAAAATAAGCTGACGGATTCATGGGATGAGGATTTACTTTAAAACCTAAAAGTAGGTCTGTCAGTTTTAGCTTGGCTGGTTTATTGATATACATAAGGTTATGATTATCATCCCAAATTTTACAATTACCAACTAGCAGGCTTGGTTCTGGTAGAGTTTTAAATATGTCTGATACCCGATTTAAAACATTTAGTTCATAATAATCATCAACATTGAGGATTGCTAAAATTTCTCCTTTTGCCATTGCAATTCCCTTGTTCATTGCATCAGACTGTCCCTTATCTTTTTCACATATCCAACGGATATGTGAAAAATTTTCTACATATTGTTTGATGATTTCTACAGTGCGGTCTGTTGAACCACCATCTACAATTATGTGTTCAACGTCAGGGCAGTTTTGTTCAATGACAACCTTGATGCAGGCTTCAATGAATCTTTCTCCGTTGTAAACTGGTGTGATGATGCTGATCATAGTGTTGTTTACCTAAGATAATGGACGCTTTATTAATAATTTAGAAATTTACTCCTTTCATCTGTATAATATTAGTTATGGTAATTTAATATTTTTATACAAACCAAATTGCCCCTTGGTTTCCCAATGTATACTCTAGATTTTCATTCCGTTTGCCGATAGGCTTTGCAGGAACACCGCCAACAATCGTATGTGGTTCAACTGATTTTGTAACGACTGCTCCTGCTGCGACAATAGAGCCTTTGCCAACAGTTACTCCTGGCAAAATAACAGAGCGACAACTAATCCAGGCGTAATCTTCAATCACAACAGGACTTGACTCAATTCCGAAATTGGAACACTGTGGATCGTGTTGCATTGTCCAGATCATGACCTCAGAGGAAAAGTTGACGTTGTTACCAATTTGTAAACCTCCTCGTCCATCTAAAGTGCAGTTATGTCCGATTGTTGTTTTTGTTCCGATTGTTATGTTATGCGGGTCACGTATCTCGGCACCCATATAAATAAGACTTCCAGCGCCCAATTTCATTCCCCATGACCGGATAAGGTGATGCCTAATGGTTTGTGAAGGAAATCTCATGAGACAATATGAGAGCAAAAATTTCAACCCAGCTTTCATTTCATTGAATTTACTCATAGCAAATTTTGAATGACAGAACAGCTTTGTTACTTTATACACTTTCTGTTAACTAAAACCGGATAAATACTGAAAAAATGCACTTAAGTTTGTAATGTTGACGGTATAACTCTTATGTATCGCGGAACTTGTAGTTTTGATGGATATTCCAATCGGGCGATCGCTCGACATTTTTAACTCAGGTGTAGATGCACCTGCCATTCCAGGCTAGAGGAGGTTTTTGACGCTGGCGATCGCTGATAGCATAGAGTTGAAGTTTTTAATAGAAACATTCGGCATGAAGTTTAAGGCAATTGTTCACCAAGCTGAAGAAGGTGGATATTGGGCGGAGGTTCCTGCTCTACCTGGTTGTATTACTGAGGGTGATACTTGGGAAGAGTTAATGGCTAATCTCAAGGATGCGATTGAAGGATGGCTTGAGGTCGTTAATAGACCTAGAAAAAGAAAATTAAATATGCGTTGTCCAAAACCCCAACAGACGTAGCACAGAATAGTCTCTACGCTGAAGAAGATTTGTAATAAAAAGCGATCGCCCACCTCTAAATCAACACGAATAAGCTAATTTTCGTTCCTGTTTCTCTAAAATCTGGCGATACAAATCAAGGTATCGCTGTGCCTGAAGTTCTAGGGTGTACTCTGAGAGAGCGATCGCTTGACAATTTTGACTGGTACGTAGATTTTATACAGCTTTCTTCATCCACAAGCTACCACCAGTATTGCGTAAACATAAAGGCATATTGCGCTCAAGCTTATCCCGATGAAACTCTCCCATGAATGAGTTGAAGTATAAGATGTGAAATACTGGATTGTATTGAAGAAAAGCTCTTAAAAAGTAATCTTCATTCCACGCTCTTCCCTCTTTAACCCACTCTTTTGGATACTCGAAAGAATAAAAAACATCGTGGAAGTGTATAATTACTCCAGGCTTAAGCCGTGGCAGGATCTCAAAGATGATATGTGCAACATCACTGCCAATTTTAACTACGTGTGACGAATCCACAAACAAGATGTCACCTGCATCTAGCGTTTGAAATAACTCAAGTTCAACTTCTTGAACTGGTTTCTCAATTACTTTATGCTGGCGCTTATCCTTTTCGTTTAATAAGCTGTAAAGTCGTTCAGGATATGGTTCGATGAACGCGAAATTTGTAGCACTACCCAAAAAGGCATCATTAGTATCCAGCATCACTGCTGAGGAAAAGCCAGACCCTATCTCAATCACTTTTTTTGGCTTAAAATGACGCAGCATACCATATAGGATGATAGCATCTGAGTAGCAGAAAAAAGTATTTTGGTAGTAATATCGGCTAGACGTGCTTTGTAGTTCTGGAAAAGGTAATTCCTCATAGTAGAGTGCAAGCTCCTCAAGTATTTTGAGTTGGTCTTCCTCTCTTAAGTCTACGCCTGGACACTCTTTCTCCCGCCTAAAAATTAAATTTTCTCTGCTATTTATATCATTAAGACTAGGAATAGGCGAATAGAAATGACCAGGTGGAAAAATGCGTAGAAATGGAGAGGAGTATAACTTATCAAAGTCGTAACCATGTTGTAATAAACGATACAAGTTACGAAATCCAGGAATACTACTAACTAATGTTTTAAGTTGGCTCATGATTATTTGTTTTAGTTACTATATTGGTTTGAAATTGCTTTTGTATGTAGATAGCGATCGCCCACCTCTAAATCAACACTTATTAGCCAATGTTCGTCCCTGTTTCTCTAAAATCTGGCGATACAAATCAAGGTATCGCTGTGCCTGAAGTTCTAGGGTGTACTCTGCCTCGTGCGATCACTTGACAATTTTAACTCATGCGATCGCAGATTTATTAAATTTCAAAATTTCTTGAATCGCTAAAGCTTCTCCTCTTTTTCTTGCCTGATAAAAGCGGCGATCCTTCGGATTCATCTTCCAACTTTTCAAATATGCAAGTATTTTTTGCTGCCACGACGTAATCGGTGGGGTTGGAGTTTTACCTCGAAAGGAATCTAAGATTAGGAGAGAATATGCTCCCCCTTCAACTAATCTAATTAGATATTCTTCAGTCAAACGACTGGCTGGCATTAAATGTATCAGCTTCAAAGCCGTAAACTGTCCCGTGCCTAAACCAATGTCACAGGATGTAAATGCTAAATCCGAATCTCCACAAGAGAGTAATATTTCACCCTGACGAGCTACACCTTTTCGATCTAAACCTAACCTAACCGAATCATGTTTTAGTAAATCAGCATACTTCTGTGCGACAACTTTTCGTAGACACATTCCAGCCCCACAAGGAGTTGTTTCATGCTGGTGCAGCAAGTTTGACCATTTATCTACCTCAAATTCTCGAATAGCCAAAAGTGGTAAATATGGTTTAGCCCAGTCAGGGGGTGTTTTCTCAAATTCACCCTTAATTTGCCCACCCCAAGCACCAAGGAATGGGAAGTCTTTACTGATTTGTAACGTTACTTCAAGATAGTCGGAATCGAGAACATTATCATCGTCAACAAAAACCAGTATTTCGGCTTGGGCTTCCCGAATTCCACGCAACCGGGCAGGTGTAAGACCTAATTGGTCTTCTCGAACATGACGAGCGTTAGGATGCCAACTGAGGTCAATTTCTGAAGAAAGTATTTTTTCACCCGCATTGTCAATAAGCAACAGTTCCCACCGTTCATAAAACAATGTTTGAGACTTCAACGCTGCTAATACTTTATCGAGATAATCACGTTTAGGATTGTGGGTGCAGACGATGACACTTATAGCTGGTTCCATGACATAATTCCTAATTCTTCGTTCAAGAATAAACTTCTAAATTTTCTCCAGAGAAAGCAGTAAAATTGTCTATGATTATAAATTTACAGGCTGCGCCCAACCTAGCTTCAATAGCACCTTAATAAAAAAGATTTTTATACCTAACTTTAGTGAAGAGCTAACTACCGACGGTGATGAATGACATAGTAAAGCTTCTCTAAGTTGGTTTTTGGCAGCATAACGATCGCCTACACTAAAAAATTCATTTGCAGTATTAAGTGCATAAAATGCATAGTTCCTTAATGCTGTTTGTGTAAGTTTATCAGCACACTCAGTTGGCAAATATTCCCGCACTATATCAACTGCTTTACGAAAGTCTTGAATGTTCTTACCAGTTCGTACAGATTGTCCAGTTAATGAAGCTGAACCTGTGCGGTATAAAGCTAGTGGCTCAACTTCGTACCACACTGGGTAGCAAGCAGCAATACGAACCCACATTTCCCAGTCTTCACCCCAACATGACATGCGACGGTCATACCCGCCAAGTTTTTCGTATACATCACGTCGTACCACAATTGATGGAGTTTGAATACGCTGCCGCACAGCAATTTGCTCTAGCCAATTACTCAGAATACCGCTTTCTGGCTCTTCTAAGGAAGAAATATATGTCCAGTGTCCATGCTCATCCATATGAAGATGACGACAAAAAGCAGCTCCAACTTCAGGGTTTTCTTCAAAACCTCGTTGCAGCTTGCGATAAAAGCCATCTCTGACGCAATCATCACCGTGTAGAAGATGAATCAACTTACCACGCGATCGCTGCAAACAAGTTTCAAAATTTCTGATATAACCTACGTTCTCAGGTTGTCGATAAAAACTAACGCGACCATGACCTAATTCTTCAACTACTGCCGCTGGATCATCTTTGGTGGAGTGATCGTCAACCACCTCAATCTGCATGACATCATATCCTGGATCTTGGGCTAATACGCTAGCCAGTGTCTCGCGCAGATAATTTGCACAATTATAAGTGGGAATCATGACAGACCACAAAGTCCGTGGAGTGCCCTCTGGCACGGGTGGAATAGTAGCTCGATAGGGGTATTGTTGACTCATAACTATTATATTGCGCTTGTCTCTGCCTAATTTAATTGGCTACTTTATGGGTGTACTCAAAGAATTTCTTGAAGTCATTGATTGGTTTTTCTAAAAAGTGCCATGAAATGGTAGCTAAAATGATAGTGGCGACAGTAGAGAATAGTGCTATGACTAACTGTGAGTTATAGCTTGATAGTCCAAAGACATCAAATGCTTTACGAACCACGTATGGCATAAAGTTATGTATGACGTAAATACCATAACTAATTTTACCTATATAAATCAAAGGTTTAGACTCCATAATATCTCCTATAATGCCTTTGAAACCTCTCGATGCTTGTGCAATTAGCCATGTAAAAATTAATCCTAATGCAGTATCATGCAAGATATTTGCTATCAATATAGGGCTATGTATACGATTTATTATATTAATTAATAACCACAGAGGAAGACCAATTAGGACGAATACATTTACTAGTTTTTTAGTAGAGATATTAAACAACTCTTCTTGATGCCTTAAATAAGCAAGCAATGAGCCTAATCCAAGAGTATCTAAGGAACTTGGCATTAATACCCAAATTGCAACCTGATTTAAGCCAACTATGGGACCTGCTAACCTAAACAAAGGTCCAACTAAAATTAAAATAATGATTGTGGGTAATAATGATTTTTTAGGTAGAAACAAGATTAGCCACGGCAATAGCAAGTAAAACTGTTCTTCTACTGCCAAAGACCAGAAATGACTAACTGAGTCATAAAAGTCCCCCCGTATTGCAAAGTAAACATTAGACAGATATGGAATATGCCAAGCAATTGTTTCTCTCACTGGGGGAATATTTACAAGAGCGGCTAAAGCTAAAGTTGCATAGTAAAGAGGGAAGAGCCGCAAAAAGCGACGGATGTAAAATTGACGTAGGGTAAAGAATCGTGTTTGTTTCCCTGAAGCAATATACTGTCGGCACTTTAACAAGATGCTGGTAATCAGAAAGCCGCTTAATACAAAAAATAGTTTTACTCCCAATTCTCCCCAATAAATACCAAATATCCAGTAATTTTTAGGCAGATAGTGGGTATAAAGCACTGCGAAGACAGCAATAGCACGAAGGCCATCAAGCTGTTTCATGTATTTTAACGCACTACTATTTTTGGATATAGACATCAGGATTTTAGTGAAATTTTTCTTCAAACGAGGTAAAGGCTACGACAGAAGGCAACACCCATTTCTGAATTCTGCTCAAAGGCTTGTTAGAGCTTACGAGAGAAATCTTCTCGCACGCAATCATCACCGTGTAGAAGATGAATTAAATGCCCGCGCGATCGCTGCAAACAGGTTTCAAAGTTTCTGATATGACCTACGTTCTCAGGTTGTCGATAAAAACTAACGCGACCATGACCTAATTCTTCAACTACTGCCGCTGGATCATCTTTGGTGGAGTGATCGTCAACCACCTCAATCTGCATGACATCATATCCTGGATCTTGGGCTAATACGCTAGCCAGTGTCTCGCGCAGATAATTTGCACAATTATAAGTGGGAATCATGACAGACCACAAAGGTCGTGGAGTGCCCTCTGGCACGGGTGGAATTGTTGCCCGGTAAGGATGTTGTTCATTCATAATGATTAGCCGATCACTGGCTTGTCAAGGTTGGAAAGTTGTAAAGAAGTACCGCTTTGGGTCTTCTGGCAAAAGAGAAAGTCACGCATTTGCTTGCCAACCACCTCAAGGGAAAAGTACTCTTGTGCGCGACTGCGGGCACGCTTGCCCAACTCTTGTCCCCAAGCTTCATCATCCAAAATCCGACCGAGTGCCAACGCCAGCGCGGTCGGGTTCTCGCGTGGCACTACTACCCCACCTGAAGCCTCGCCCCTCTCAAGGATGTCGGGCACACCGGGAGCATCGGCTGCTACCACGGGCAGTCCGCAAGCCATTGCCTCAATCGGTGCTACTGGAAAACCCTCGTGTCGGGATGGGAGGGTATAAACGTCGGCAGCCGAGAGGTATTGCCAAAGCGCGGTGCGATCGCGCACATATTTGTCTACCCATAACACACCTCGCAGTTCCATAGTTGCAATGCGCTGGCGCAGTTCCTTGGCATCGCTACCCGTTCCTACCAGCAGCAACCGCAGGTCTCGCTCAGGGCGATCGCAGCAGATCCGATTCCAAGCCTCTAGCAGAATATCCAACCCCTTCTGGTGTATATCAATTCGTCCGTGACACACCACCACCCGAGCATCGATTGGGATACCGAGTGCAGCCCGTGCCTCGTTCCGGTCAATAGCGTGCCATGTCGTCACGTCCATTGGGTTGAAAATAGGTGCCAGCTTGGCAGGGGGCATCCCATAGCATTCACTTACCCGCTGTCTCTCGGTTTGTGTAGCGATGAGTAAGCCTGCACATACTTGCAACGCAAGTGGGCGTATGGCGCGTTCCAGGCGGCTTCCCTGCCCGTTACCCCCCTGAAAACTAGCGAATACCGGCAAACCCATCAACTGCCCCAACAGCACGCCCATGTCAAAGCTAGGGTACTCGTAGTCTTGAAACAAAATGGCATCGCAACTCTCGCGTCTGAGTTCGCAGGCAAGCAACCCCAAGGGCATAATTAGGTAAGAGTTTAGGCTCTTGATCACTGCTCGCTTTGAGAAAAAGTTCCAACGGGTAATGTAGCTAAAGGCACGGTGTATCTTTGGCACAGGCAGCACGCATACTGTAGCGCCAGTAGGTAAATGCGTAAAGCGTAACGTCTTAGAAACACGGGCTGAAACGAAGATTAATACTGTTCGCACGCCAGCTTGTCGGAGAGCATCGATGTAGTTAAACATCCACCCGCCCGTCAGCTCCGTGCGTAAAGTCTCTAACGAAACTCCGATGGTGTCAAAAAAGTCCTCAAATAGGTAGTGACAAGATAGCAAAGCTATCGTTGGCTCAGACTGGGTACTCATCGGGTGAAGTCTTCCACCCACATCGCATTCATTTTGCATCTTGATACCTCTTTTTTTACTATAAAATACCGTGCCTACTGTCCGCAGCCATCAAACTTTGTTTTCATCACTCAGACTCATTTTTGCTATGTTTCTTAGCCCATTGCATATAATCTTCAGATACAACTAAAAAATTCTTCTTTACTAAAGAGTTCACATCTTCTAGTTGGCAAGCTGTCTCTTGCTTAATGTTAAGAGCTGGGTCTTCTTCCAATCTCTTCCAATACATTTCATATTCATGGCTGGCAGACATAGCGTATCTATCTGTTTTTACAGCATCTTTAACCTTGTCATAAAATGAACTTAGAAAGGGGTAGTGTAGCAAGACGCAGGTAAAATCAGCTATGTTTGCATTATGAACTTGATGACAATTGGCAAAAAGACTAATTTTTTGGTCAACAAAAACCAAAGCTGCCTTTGTTAAGCAATTATTAGAGCCAAACAGAGTTTTGCGAATCCCGCCCCAATGCCAGTTTACATCCTTGTTTGATGCAGTTCCATAAGGATACCTTTCCTTATTAATATTAGAAATATCATAATAAGTATAGATATCTTGAAGAGAATCCTCCTTTTTACTTTTCAAGCTAGCCAAACTTTGATCTGAAAATAAATCTAACATTTGCGTCACAACGGCAGTGTAGCAATTATTGTTGAGATGGGTTAGAAGTGAGCTTATGCTAATAACATTAGAGCAAGGATAGTCAAATAGTTCATCAATATCGGAAAAAATATTCCATTTATTCTTTGAAAATCTATTGACTAGATAAAATTTCATTAAATCTTCATACTTTCTGTAAGGACATTTAGTTTGAAGAATAGTCACTTGGTCATAATTACGTGCTATGGCGATAGTGTCATCCGTTGAATTATTATCTAGAAAGACTATATGCTTAACTCCTAATGAAAGATAATGCTCAATAAATGACTTGATGTACAATTGTCCATTTCTAACCACACAAAGCACTATCAGCTCGTCGATTGCATAATCTATTTTCTTTGAACCATAAATATGTCTTATGCTAGTTTTTAGAATCAGAGGACGAATATAATGCTCCATAACCCTTGAAGGGTTGCGGCAGAGTGAGATTACCGCGCGTATTTTCCTCCAAAACCAAGGATGTTGCTCGTTCATAGTAAACTCCTTAAAGTGATTGGCTTGCTATGATTTCCTCTTACCTAATTAACTCAGTCATTTGGAAAAGCTCAAAATCACATGTCACAAAACCGTCAGCGGACGATCTAATGCCAAGCCCTTCAACTTGAAGATTAATTACCTCAATTTCAAATGCTGATTCAGTATAATCAAAGACAATGCCTCTTAAAGGGTCGGCAAGCCACAATCCAAGTACATAAATTCCCGGATTTAAATATAATTTTTCTATTTTGATTTTGACTATATTTTTTCCCTTTTGAAGGGTTATAATTTCACCAAGCGAAAGAGAATCAGCATTAACCAGCTTGGTTCCAAACTTTTCATAGAGACAAACAGCAATGCTTCCAATCTGTTTAACTGAGTCTGACTCAATAGCTAATAAAAATTCGAGCGATCCATTTGAATAGGGTTGAAACGCAGCAGCTTCGTTAAGGCTACTATATTGGACTGCCCCAAAATAAGCTTCTTTTGTTCCCATCTCTCGCCTAACTTGTGATACATCAATCCATTCATTAGGCGAAGCTTGTATCGTGGAATTATTAGACATATAGCGCACCACAATACTGTTCGTGTCACCTTGGGCGGTTACTCGACCACGTTCAAGCATTACACATTGGGAGCATAAGCGTTGAATGGCATCCATATTATGGCTAACAAATAGAACAGTGCGACCTTGATCGCGAGATACGTCCTGCATCTTGCCAAGGCATTTTTTTTGGAACTGTGCATCACCCACTGCCAAGACTTCATCCACAATCAAAATCTCTGGATCTAAGTGTGCAGCGACCGCAAAGGCTAATCGCACATACATCCCTGATGAGTAACGCTTCACTGGCGTATCTAAAAACTTTTCAACTTCCGCAAACGCCACAATTTCATCAAAATTTCGCGTAATTTCAGCTTTGCTCATCCCCAGAATCGCACCATTGAGGAATATATTCTCTCTACCAGTCAACTCTGGGTGAAAACCGGTTCCCACTTCCAATAAACTAGCAACTCGCCCCTTAATCCGGATAGATCCGCTTGTTGGTTCCGTAATTCTGCTGAGAACTTTCAGTAGCGTTGACTTACCAGCACCATTACGCCCAAGAAAGCCAACTCTGTCGCCTTGCTTAATCTCAAACGATACATCCTTCAGCGCCCAAAACTCTTCACTGCTTGGGTTCAAGTCTTTTTTACCACCGGGTTTGAGAACTTTTTTTCCCAGCGACTTTGCCCCGTCACTCATAGATTCGCGCAGAGACTTGTATCTACTACTGCCTTCTTTTTGCTGACCCAGAATGTACTTTTTACTTAAATTTTCAACTCTAATAACTGTATCAGACATGTCAATCTACTCCTACCTATACGACGTCAGCAAATGTGCGTCCCATCTTGCGGAAGTACCAAATTCCGCTAGCAAGCATTAGAACAACTAAACCTACAGACAATACAAAACCAGGTAAGTATATCTGGGATTCACCGCCTAAAATTGCCCATCGAAAACCGTTAATTACTCCTACCATTGGGTTAAGCGAATACAGCAGCCGCACTTGTTCAGAATACCTTTGAGCAATAATTTTCCTACTAAACCCGATAGGGGTGCCTCTATATCAATACGAGTAAGGGAGCGTTCGTCGCTCCTGTTTCTGTAAGACCTAACGGTACAACTGAATGTATCGTTGTGCCTGAAGTTCTAGGGTGTACTCTGCCTCGTGCGATCGCTCGACAATTTTGACTCATGCAACAGAACGATAAACATCAAGGGTTTGCGATACCGTTTTATCCCAACTAAACATTTTGGCTCTTTGATATCCTTTTGCAATCAAACGATCGCGCTCTTGAGAATTATCAACAAGAGAGAGCAAAATATCTGCTAGATCGCCAGTTGCTTTTGGCTCAAAAAGTATGCCTGCATCGCCGACAACTTCAGGAATACTAGAGGAATTGGAAGCAAGTACAACTGTTCCGCAAGCCATTGCCTCTAATGGAGGAATGCCGAAACCTTCGTAGAGGGAGGGGTAAATAAAAGCAACGCTACAACGATACAACTTTGCTATATGAGAGTCGCTAGCATATCCATAATGCTCAATATGTTTGGTTAACTTTAGTTCATCAATCAGCTTTAATTCTGCATCATTAAAAGGATAACCTACAACACTGAGGGCAATTTCAGGATTCACAGAAACAGCTTTAGAAAAAGCTAGTAGCAAGCCATCAAAGTTTTTATAACTGCTTGTACGACTGCCTACATAAAGATAATAAGGTCGGGATGGTACTGATTCAGCCCCATGAGAAAGACTCGCATCTATTTCGGAAGCCAAATACGTTACTGATATTTTATCCTCAACCATAGGATATAGTTCAAGCAAATCTTTTTTAGTATTTTCCGAAATACAGATAATTGCCTGAGCTGCAAGTATTGCTTTTCGTTTTGCCTCGGCAGTATAACCCTCTGGTTCAATCTCAGCAGCAAAAAGCTCGTGAATCATATCGTAAACAGTTATCACTACTGGGGAAGAATATTCTTTTATCCCTTTTTGTGTCAGTAATGAGTAATAAGTAGGGTGAGCAATATCAAATTTTTTAATCCCAGTTAAATATCTAAAATAAAATTTTTCAATTTTAGAAGAAAGTTTAATTGGGCGGAATCTTTTATATTTATAAACTTCCAACATTGGGTGAACTGGATAGTTTAGCTTAGAAGCTTGATGAATTGCTGTAAGTGTAGGATTATAACTTTCTGGTAATTTGCTGATTATATTTGCAAAATATCGATTAATCCCGCCAGCGGTTTGCAGAGCGTATATTTGACCATCGTATATAATTCGCATAGTTTATACTCCTCCTGTTAAAGTTAAGTATTGCTTTGCGCTCGATTGCTCAAAGCAATAAACTATTTAGCCTTTGCTTGTATCATCATTCGGACAACATGAGCCATCTGGTACTTAGCTTTCCACCCTAACTTTTGATGAGCCTTAGTTGGATTACCCTTTCCTAGTGCAATATCTGTTGGTCGAAATAAATTTTTATCACTTACCACGTGTTCGCGCCAATCTAATTTAAATTCAGCAAAAGCAGTGGCTACGAAGTCTTCTAATTTATGTGAGATGCCAGTGGCGATCGCGTAGTCATCAGGTTTATCTTGTTGCAGCATCAAATACATTGCTTCAACGTATTCAGGTGCCCAGCCCCAGTCACGTTCGATGTCAATATTGCCCAAAAGTAGCTTTTCTTGGCTTCCCGCAGCAATACGACAGGCAGCTGAGACAATTTTTTGTGTGACGAATCTTTGTGGTCGCAAGGGAGACTCATGATTAAACAAAATGCCAGAACAGGCAAACAGGTTATAGGCTTCGCGATAGTTGGCAACTTCCCAAAAGGCGGCGGCTTTGGCTACACCATAAGGGCTTCGGGGACGAAATGGTGTGCTTTCGTCAGCAGCTTGTTCTCCTGTGTCGCCAAAGCATTCACTAGAGCCAGCGTTGTAAAATTTGATTGGTTTACCTAGAAAACGAATGGCTTCTAGCAGATTTAAAGTACCTGTAGTAATGCTTTCAAGGGTTTCAACGGGCTGCTCAAAGGAAAGACCAACTGAACTTTGCCCTGCTAGGTTGTAAATCTCATCCGGCTCAATTTTGGTAAGGACTTGCAAAACGCTGCGAAAGTCATTGAGGGCAACTGATTCTAATTTTATTTGCTCGCGGATGCCCAGGCGAACCAGGTTTTGAAAGGTGGACATTTGGGCGTCGCGAGAAGTGCCGCAAACGGTATAGCCTTTGTTTAACAGTAGCTGCGCTAAATAGGCTCCATCTTGACCAGAGACACCACATATGATAACTGTTTTCATAGTTTTCTTAGTATTTTTGTAGACTTCTTCCATTGGCAGGTGGTAAGGGCAGGGATAAAGTCTTTACATAGCCTGACCATCAGGCAAAATACTTAACAACGTCTTCAGCCGATTAATTTGCATAACTAGCTTTCCTACTTAAGGCAAAGGAAGGAATAGAGTCTACCCGGAAAGTTACAGCTACGAGATAGATGTTGTCGATAGTAATTTTCAAGAGGTGGAAGTTTTATCAAAATCGAAACAATGACCTTCCCTAACTTTTTTTGCAATGATTGGTACAATCTACCTTTTACATCAGCATTAGATTCAGGAAAGTGATTGATAACATTGTCGAAAGGAGCAAAAGTTTTTATGTTCCTAAAGCTAGCATGTTGGAGTGCTGAGATGTAATTTTTCAAAGTATGTGCATTCTCACCTCCGTGTAGCTGATGCAAAATATGGTTATCCAGAAATTCTTTAAGCTGGTTTTCATCACTGATAACATGTTCTCTAGTTGCCAGTAGTAAACCATTAGCCTTTAGTACTCTTGAACACTCCGAAAGACCTTTATACAAGTCAGAAAAGTGGTGGAGTGCCTGACGCGCATATACAATATCAAATGTTGAGTCTGCGAAAGGTAGGTTTTCAGCAAAGGCTTCAACAGTTGAAATAGAGCCATTATGAACCACATAACTTAGTCTACTAGTAGCTCCAAGTCCCACATCTTCGCTTTGATCGGGATCTACAGCAGTAACTTCATGTCCTAAAGATGCAAAAGCATAAGACGCTATACCACTTCCGCAACCAAGATCAAGTATTTTTAATTGCTTAGATGAGTTTTTTAATTTCAAGAGCCTTATGATCTCTGCAAATTCTTCACTTGATGTAAAACGCTTGGCAGCTACAAGATTATCAGTATCAAGGTAGCATAGTTCGACTAACTCAGAGTGTTCTGGTTGGCTACGCATCCAATGAAGAGATTCTTCGTATGTATATTTATATTTCATGTCTATGAAACTCCTAAAATTTTTTACCACTAACAACAAGTTTGTTTTTGAGATTTTGCCATAATATACTTATCTGCCGTTTATTTTCTATCTTTTTCAGGATTCTATGATTCTCATCTACTTTACAGAGTTTTTGCCAACGTTACGCTTTCTCGCTAGATAAATATTTAGTATACTGGTAAACTTGTTTGTGACACCTTGAAGCAGAGATTTTATTTTTACACCCAAATAATTTAGTGAGTAATTTCTACTTTGAATCATAATTTAAGTATTTGCTTGAAGTCAGGGATTTAATTATTAAGATGATTAACTAAAATAATAAATTAACTCTATTACATAATTAAGTATTTTTCTTTCCAAGGAATATTTGCAAATACAACGCCAAAAGCAGTGCCTTTATACAAAGCCATATCACTACCTGTTTCCTCAATTTCAAAGGTTATTAGAGATTGATGCTGACACAGAATCTCTACGTTAGGCACATGGGCTGCAATATCAATGGTGTAGGTTCCAGATACCAGAAAAAGAGCGGGAATTTCAATTTCCGAAATGTAATTTCCCCCTGAAACCCCGGAAGCAAGAGATGAAGAACGATTGGTTGTAAATATTGGAATTCCAGAAGAATTGTCAACTCGCATAGATACTTCCAAATCTTTGATAGTTTGAGTAGCAGAGTACTCTAAGCGAATTATAATTGGCTCTCGTATATCAAAATAAGAGGTTATATTTTCCTCTAAGTTGAGTAAAGAAACTCGCTTAAAGCAAAACCGCTGATTTGGCTTGTTGCTACTATTAAGAACTACTTCTCCAGAATGTTCGGCTCCGTAGGTCAAAAACTTGCTGGTTACCTGCTCTGCATCTCCATCCATATGTACCTGACCACCGATCAACCAAATGCCTCTCTGACACAGAGTTGTCACAGTAGCCATATTGTGACTCACAAATAAAACTGTTCTTCCCTCTTTACCCACATCCTCCATCTTGCCCAAACATTTCTTCTGAAACTGAGCATCTCCTACAGCCAGCACTTCATCTACAATCAAAATCTCTGGCTCCAAATGTGCTGCTACTGCAAACGCTAACCGCACGTACATTCCAGAAGAATATCTTTTAACAGGCGTATCTAAAAACTTTTCAACTTCCGCAAATGCGACAATCTCATCAAACTTACGGGTAATCTCTACCTTGCTCATCCCTAGAATTGCACCGTTGAGGAATATATTCTCTCTACCCGTCAACTCTGGATGAAAACCCGTACCTACTTCTAATAAACTAGCAACTCTCCCTTTAATCCGGATAGAGCCAGAAGTTGGTTCCGTAATTCTGCTGAGAACTTTTAGTAGCGTAGATTTTCCTGCGCCATTACGCCCAATGAACCCAACTCTGTCGCCTTGCTTAATCTCAAAAGACACATCCTTCAGCGCCCAAAACTCTTGCTCGCTTGGGTTCAAGTCTTTTTGACTTCCTGGTTTGAGAAGTTTTTTTCCAACAGACTTTGCCCCGTCACTCATAGATTCGCGCAGAGACTTGTATCTACTACTGCCTTCTTTCTGCTGACCCAGAATGTACTTCTTACTTAAATTTTCAACTCTAATAACTGTATCAGACATGTCAATCTACTCCTTGCTATACCACGTCAGCAAATGTGCGTTCCATCTTGCGGAAGTACCAAATTCCGCTAGCAAGCATTAGAATTACTAAACCTACAGACAATGCAAAGCCAGGTAAGTATATCTGCGATTCGCCGCCTAAAATTGCCCATCGAAAACCGTTAATTACTCCTACCATTGGGTTGAGTGAATACAACAGCTGCCATTCTTCCGGTATTCTACTGGCAGTAAAACCTACAGGAGAAATGTACAAACCAAATTGCACTATAAACGGCACAATATAGCGGAAATCGCGATATTCCACAGTCAAAGCTGCTAACCACAATCCTGCACCTATGGATGCTGCAAAGGCAATCAAAATAAATAGCGGCAGTGTCAAAATGCGCCAATCAGGTACAAAGTTGTAGTACGCCATCAACCCTAGTAAAATGATACCGGAAATCATGAAGTCTACAAAGCTAACAATGACTGCACTAGTGGGGACAATCAAACGCGGAAAGTAAACTTTAGAAAGCAGGTTGGCATTGGAAACTAAACTGTTGCTGCATTCAGTCAGGGCACCAGAGAAAAACTGCCAGGGTAGCAAACCAGCAAAAACCAGAATCGGGTAAGGGGTATTTCCTACCGAGGGTAGTTTTGCCACTCCTTGAAAGACAAAGGTGAACACCACCATAGTTAAGAAGGGACGAATCAATGCCCATACCATCCCGATCGCAGTTTGTTTGTAGCGCACCAAAATATCGCGCCATGCCAGAAAGTAAAATAGCTCTCTGTATTTCCACAGGTCTTTCCAATACTGACTCTCAGTTCTACCTGCCTCGATGATGAGTTCTTTGCTTTCCATCTACTTACCTGTATGTTGCATTCCCTTAGAGAACGTGTGATTGTTTTGCGGTCAATATTTGAATCCCCGAAAAAATACTGCCTTTGTTATCCCTTTAGTATTTCCTTCGGTAATCTTCATATCAGGAAATATTTGTAATTTTGTCTAAGCTTTAAATCAACTGGAGTTTTTGGCAAAAAGTATTAAGTCAAGATGGAAACTTGAGCTTTAAAACTCCGGAAGGCTTACACAAAGCTACTTTAGGTGACATAGACAGCTACAAAATTATCGGAATTATTTGTTGATAATTTATGGTCAAATGCTTGACGAAAAATGAATACATTAGTATTTACTCGGAGAACATTCTGTAATATACTTCTAAGTGCTTAACTGGTGTTCCGGATATTTTCCTCAGAAAATCTACTGGTACTAGTGGTCTGTCAAGATAAAAATGACAGGTTGTAGAGACGTAGCAATGCTACGTCTTTGAGCGGGTTTTGCATGTACACATACCCTCAAAATAAAATTGACAGACTACTAGTTTGAATTTGAGGCAAAAACTAAATGTAGGTCGAACTCACGTTAATATAGCAATCCGATTTGTTTTTGAACAAAATTAGGTATTTGTAGGGTGCCGTACTTTCGTCGCTAACGTACTAAACCCTTAAGAATGGTGCGTTAGGCAACGCTTTCACACCCTACGTGTATTTCAAAAATCAAAACTGAATAAGAGTGCAAAAGGATGATTAAATGGTAGTAAATTAGACTCCGACCGAATCCGAATTTAAACATGCGTTATCTAGAAGCCAGAGACGTAGCACTGCTACGTCTCTACATTCTTTTTTACAATTACTAATCCCTCCATCCCAAATACCGTTCGCGTATACGAAATGGAGTACTAAAAGAACTCGACATCAACAGTTGCTTCAAAGCCAACAATATAAAAGCTGGAATGGTCTGTGTATAACGATTCCAGAGACGTCGAGGTTCTTGCAACCACCGATATAGCCATTCAAAACCCAAGTCTCGTATCATGCGGGGTGCGCGTTTATGGATTCCTGCGTATACAGGGAAAACTCCACCCAACCCAATCATTACCGACTGGATTTTATCTTTATGTTGAGCTATCCAATTTTCTTGTTTGGGACACCCCAGAGATACGAACACCAAACCAGCACCACTGTTGTTAATCATCTTAATCAGAGCTTTGTCTTCAGTTTCAGTCATGGGACGAAAGGGCAGAGGTTCCATTCCTGCAATTTTCAACTTCGGAAATTCCTGCTCTAACCTTTTTTGCATTAAAGAAAGAATGTCGAGTTGAGAACCCGCAAAGAAAACACTGACGTTTTGTGTTTGCGCTAGCTTACACAATGCTAATAAAACATCCATCCCCGCTACACGGTCTTGGTAACGCGCTCCCAAAAGCCTCATCATCCATACTAAAGGCATTCCATCAGGAGTGATTATATCTGCGTCCTTTAAAACAGTAGCGAACTCTGGATTCCAATGCGCTTCCATCAGCATATGTACGTTGGCTACGCAAACAGTTTTACTTTCGCGAGCGATCGCCCACCTCAGTATTGTTTGTATCTGATCCTCAAAGCGTAAAGCTGTAATCGGAAAATCAAGCACTCTTTGTTTCGGTAGAAAAATTCCTACCATAAGTTACTCCTTGTGTCAAATGGGAACTCAAAACAACGACTAACCATTTCAAATATTGAAAATGTCAAATTTGATTACTCTCGACTTTTTTCAAGGATTGAAGCATGGTTGAAGTTAACACATGGAGATGCAATAGCTTTTACTGTAAATTCTTGGCTTCCCTGGTAATAATTATTTCTTTTTAGCCTGTATAGAATTTACCCTAAAAAAAAGCCAATTTAGTCATTTGTCGGCAAACTTTATTTTAACTTTATATTTTCTTGATGATTTGTTTACGGAAGCATTACATTCGCTTTAAAAATCGGAAAATCAATATCTAATTAACACAAAAATTCAGTAATTTTAGCCAAATATTAAACAGTTAAACAGGCAAACCCTAATACTTGAGGATTGCAAATGAGAAGTATAGTTTATATTTTAAAATTTTATGAATTAACAAACAATCTGCTGTTATGTAGCTTAAATAACATTAATATTCTTAATTTTAAAACCAGCCCAAAAAAATAGGGGGAAGATTAACTTTTCTTCCCCCTGCTTCTTATTGTTGTTGTCTAGGATGTTGCCTTCTTTCAGCCTTTTTCGCAGCATCTGTCGTTGTTTTTTAAGTTGTCGCTGTCTTGCAGAACCACCTCTGCCTTTATCGTTTCTGCCTTCACGACGGGGAGATTCCCATCTCTTTAATCGCATAATTATTAACCTCTCTGTGGAGTAAGATAACTGGACTTTTCTGACTGGTAAGTCGTTGATAATTTATTTTTTCGTCATTCATATATACATTTTAGATCATAATTCTCCCATCGTCAAATCAAAATAGTGCAGGGGAACAAATATCATGATGAAAAGCGGCTAGAATGAGGTTAATTTCGTGTTGTTTGATGAGCGCTTACCCATGCAATATGGCGAATTAAAAAAGTAAATCCCCATTGAGATTTATAATTCTCAATAGAAACAACCCTTGGGATACTTGGCAAGTTTATTTCTC
Organism: Plectonema radiosum NIES-515; assembly: GCF_025753815.1. Classification (GTDB taxonomy): domain Bacteria; phylum Cyanobacteriota; class Cyanobacteriia; order Cyanobacteriales; family Nostocaceae; genus Hassallia; species Hassallia radiosum_A. The sequence goes on from NZ_JAOWRF010000250.1 coordinate 112,399, forward strand.
AATTACATCGGGTAGCAAGAACTATCCAGGCTATTTTATTGGGTCAATTAAAACTATACTTTGAGAACTGATCCTGTAAGCGATCGCCATAAAGCCATAAATAAGCCCTTGCTAGTTTCTTTATATTTCTTCATGAATTTTCCATCGCAATCCGGAATTAAGTTTATAAATCGCAAAGAAAATTTATAAATTTATTTAATATCCAGATTAAGCAAAAAAATGGTGAAAATTATTGATAGGCAAATGTTACAGCCTAATTTAACCCTTGTAACAGGTATATCTTTTTCCTATAACCTAATTTCTGCTTGATATAGTGCTTCTATTCAATAGACAACCTATTTGAAAATTAGGCGTTGCTGATTTAAAATATGAATTTGTCTCACGCAAAGGCGCAAAGGCGCAAAGGTACAAAGAAAAAGAAAGGTAATTTTGGCATTTCATATTCTGATTCAGCAACGCCGAAAATTAAATATGCATTGTCCAAAACCCCAAGAGACGTAGCACAGAATAGTCTCTACATTGTGCACAGAATCGTCTAATAGAAAACAAAGCTAAAAATATAGGGTTCCAGATCGCTTGGCTGAAACCCTACATTTATCTATATTTTTCCAGTAGACATCTCCATAAATGAACTATGCGTTGTTTATAACCCTTGTAGAGACGCGAAATTTCGCTGTAGAGACGCGAAATTTCGCGTCTCTACATTGTTTTCTGGAGATGTCTAGTGGGCAGGAGGAGAATCGAACTCCTATGATCTCACGATCGTCACATTTTGAGTGTGATGCGTCTACCAATTTCGCCACCCGCCCTTGGGTGCAACTTCACTATTATACACTTTTTCTGACGAATGCAACAACTTTTGATATTCTTTGCTGCTTGCCCAGCGATCAATTTCTCGCGCCCGCAGTACTGGCACTGGATGGGATAATTGAGAGGTGCGGGCTACTTTGACCATTTCACCCAATTCAGTCTTGCTAATATCATCGTAAGCGCGAGCTTGAGCGACAAAGGCATCGAGGTTGAGTTGGGGTGCTAATGTTGGGGAACCACCGGCAAGCTTCATTAAGACTGACATGACAACTTTGGGATCTTGGGTGGCTAATAATGCAGCGCGATCGCATGTAAACTCAGCACAGCGTACCCATTCTAAAAGTTGTGCTTGTATGCTTTGTGCTAGCATTGCTCCTATATTTGGTAGACTTGCGGCTGCTAATACCAATAAATTTACCGGAGTCAGGTAAACGCTGTGATCGCACTTGAGATGTCCTAACTCGTGGGCAATCACTGCCTGAATCTCTAGGGGGGTGAGTAGATCAATCAGGGAAGTGTGTACGACAATAAAAGGCTGCTTCCCCCGCATGGCAAAAGTATAAGCGTTGGGAGCGGGATGTTGGCGGATATACAGTTGGGGAGGCTCCATATCCAATATTTTACAAGCTTCTAACAACAGCTTGTGTAAATCAGGTAGTTGTAGTTCACCAACCAAAACGCTGGAAGCGATATTTTCTACATAAAAAACTTGCTCTGCCAATGGTCCGAGCAAATTTCGCACGAGCATGTCTAATCCGGGTATCTGCTTGAGAGCAAGAGTTGCTTCCAAGTCTAAAGGATGACGAAAAGAATCTGCTTTGATACCAATGAGCTGAGTCTTAAAAAAGGACATAGCAATCGAAACGAAAAGAAATTAAGAAATGGTGGGATGTAACTGCTGATATATACAGCCTCCCACCGCTAGTATAACGACAATTAGGCAGGGCAGATGCCCTACTTATGACTCGTAGCGAGCGATTTATCGCTCAATTTTAAGCGCTTAAGCGCTGACTACGAACTTTCAAAGCTAATGACGTAAACTACTACGTTGAAATCGACGTTTGAGGATTACTAGCTATTGCGGGTAATTGGTGCATCCGTCGGTGTTTCGTTCACGCGGAGAATTTTTGCTCCCAATTGTTGTAACTTCAGATCAAGGCGATCGTAGCCGCGATCTAAATGGTGCAATCCCTGAATTGTCGTTTTGCCTTCAGCTGCCAGTCCTGCCAAGACTAAGGCTGCTGATGCCCGCAAGTCTGTACCTAATACAGGTGCGCCAGATAACATCGGTACTCCCCGAACGAAAGCTGCGTTGCCTTTAACGCGAATGTCTGCTCCTAAGCGATTCAACTCGGAAGCGTGACGCAAGCGATTTTCAAACACAGATTCGTTGATTATGCTGTCGCCCTCTGCTACGGTTAGCAAAGCCATAAATAATGCTTGCATATCCGTGGGAAAGCCTGGATGCGGCAAGGTTTCAATATCCGTCGCTCTCAGGGTTTGAGCGGGTAAAATGCGTAAGCAATCAGGTGCTTCTTCAATTATGGAGACACCAATATCCCGCAGTTTGGCAAGTACTGGAATCAAATGCTCTGGTATCACTGGTGAGAGGGTGATTTCCGATCGCGTGATCGCTCCAGCAACCAATAATGTACCTGTTTCAATGCGATCGGGAATAATAGAGTAGTCTACAGAATGCAACTTGGGGACACCGACGACGGTAATCGTACTAGTGCCCGCACCTTGAATCTTTGCTCCCATCGCGTTACAAAAATTCGCCAAATCGACTACTTCTGGCTCCCGTGCCGCATTTTCTAAGGTAGTTTCCCCCGAAGCCAGAGTAGCTGCCATCATCAAGGTTTCCGTTGCACCAACGCTGGGGCTGTCGAGGTAAATCTTGGCTCCTTTGAGCCTAGCATTACTACCTGGGACATAAGCATTACAAATGCCATGTTCTATCTGCACTTCGGCTCCCATCGCTTGTAGTCCCCGGACATGCAGATCAACCGGTCTTGCCCCAATTGCACAACCACCTGGTAATGGCATCTGTGCTACTCCCAGTCGTGCCAGAATTGCACCAATGGCAAAAAAACTTGCCCGCAACTGGGTAACTAGTTCGTAAGGAGCTTTGGACGTTGTAATTTCGCTGGCGTTGATATCTAAAATATCATCGTGTTGCTCTAAACGAAGACCCAAAGCTGACAAAACTTGACCCATCCGCTTGACATCAGCCAATAATGGAACGTTGCGGATGCGGCAATCTCCCGAACATAGTAAGGCTCCAGCCATGATTACCAATGCTGAATTTTTTGCCCCACTAATTTTCACATGACCTCGCAAACGATGCCCACCCCAGATTTGCAAGACTGAGGAGTCTGCTTCAGATGAAGATTTTGCATCTGGTAAGCTGGTATTCGTATTAATAAGCCTACCTCCTAAAGAAATTCAGTAATTTTAAAGATTTCAAGTTGGTTTCGATTCTACAGGAAAGATTCGATTTGTCTACATTTTTGCCCTAGATATAGCATTTATTTAGTGAGAATTTGCTCTTCCAAGCGATTTGGAGTCAGCCTTTTAAGCATTTGTAAAATAAGTGCGCTGAGTAATGCATAGTATAGCGGGAGTGGGGCAGGGGGAGATGGGGGG
>NZ_JAOWRF010000047.1 GCF_025753815.1 Plectonema radiosum NIES-515
CCTAACTCCTAACTCCTAACTCCTAACTCCTAACACCTAACTCCAAACTCCAAACTCCAAACTCCTAACTCCAAACTCCTAACTCCTAACTCCCAACTCCTAACTCCCAACTCCTAACTCCCAACTCCTAACTCCCAACTCCTAACTCCTAACTCCTAACTCCTAACTCCTAACTCCTAACTCCTAACTCCTCAGCACTCACTTAAGCGGATGCGGCAACTTTGTTGTTGATATATTTTACTGCTTCTTCAACAGTGGTAATTTTTTCGGCGGCTTCATCAGGAATTTCAATATCAAATTCTTCTTCTAAAGCCATTACCAGTTCAACTGTATCTAGGGAATCAGCCCCTAAATCGTTAGCAAAATTGGATTGTGGTTTAACCGTGTCAGCCTCAGCAACGCTAAGTTGCTCGACGACGATTTTCTTGACCTTTTCAAAAATTTCCGCTTCACTCATAGATAAAAGTCCTTAACCAGTTGCTACGATCAGCCTTTTATGGGCGACGTGGTTTTGAGCATATACATCTTATCGTCAAGCGCGATCGCCCGTACACTGTAAAGGGTTTTTCTTAGGAAAATCCTTTTGGTGTTTTTTCGGAAAGAACAGTTAGGCAACGTCAATTGAATAGTGCGATCGCGCTCATCAGTGTAAATGCTTCTGTTGTCTAATTCTCACTAAATTTTTTGCCGATGTCCAAAATTAGATACAAAGCTTTGCCAGCATTACGGACAGGCAATCATAAAACAGTTATTGTTTAAAGGCAACTACCCTAACTAAAATATACTTTATGTTATATCAGACGCTAAAATACGCTTACTTCCCAGGTTGTGTTGCTCAAGGTGCTTGCAGCGAGCTAGGTTTATCTACCAAAGCTTTAACTAAAGCTCTGGGTATTGAACTGGTAGAATTGAAAAAGGCTGCTTGCTGCGGTTCGGGCATTTTTAAGGAAGATTCTCAACTTTTGGAAGATACGGTTAATGCCCGAAATATTGCTTTAGCAGAACAATTAAATTTGCCGCTACTCACACATTGCAGCACTTGTCAAGGTGTCATCGGTCACGTTGATGAGCGTTTGAAAGAATGTCAAAAAACTGACCCCCAATACATCGACAAAGTTAATGGCTTTTTGGAAAAAGAAAGCTGTTCCCCTTATCGTGGAAGCACTGAAGTTAAACATCTCCTTTATGCTTTAGTCACAGATTACGGTTTAGAAGAAATTCAAAAACGAGTCACCCGTAAGTTGAATGGGTTAAAATGTGCGGCTTTTTATGGCTGCTATCTTCTCCGTGCTCAAAAATCCATACCTTATGATGACCCTTTCCAACCCGAAGCGATGGAAAATGTTTTTCGGGCGATCGGTGCAACACCAATTTATTATCGAGGTCGGACTCAATGTTGCGGATGGCCTCTTTCGAGTTATGCTACCACCCAATCGTTTAAAATGGCGGGGACGCATATTCAAGATGCACTAACATCTGGTGCTGATTGTATTGTGACACCTTGTCCGCTGTGTCATTTGAATTTAGATTCTCGTCAGCCTGAGGTGGAAAAAGTCATCGGACAAAAATTAGGTTTGCCGGTGTTGCATTTACCGCAGTTGATTGCTTTGGCGTTAGGTATTAGTCCGCAAGAACTCGGTTTGGAAAGGCACATTGTTTCAACTAAGCCAGTTTTGGAGAAATTAGGCTTTTAGTTAGGGTTTTAATGCTTGATTTAACGACTAAAGTCGTTACTACGTTAAAGAAGCGCGATCGCATGAGTCAAATTCAACTAATGCGATCGCCTTTCCCCCGCTCCTCCGTTCTCCTTACTTTTCCCCCAAACGTTGCAATTGTTTGAAAGTCTGATACATTTGTGGTAAGCGGCTATAAATAGCAGCTACTCTCAAAAAGATTTTGTGAGGCATTGCCGGTGTTCCAGAGACGATTTCTCCTGCTGGAACATCGCTAAGAATACCCGCTTGGGCTGTAGCGATGGCACCATCACCCATTTTCGCTTGATTGGCTATTCCTGATTGTCCTGCCAAAATAACCCGATTGCCAATTTTGACGCCTCCTGCCATACCAGATTGTCCGGCTATAGCACAATAAGCGCCTATTTCACAACCGTGTCCTATTTGCACTAAGTTGTCAATTTTTGTACTGCGTCCTATGCGGGTTTGACCGACGGATGGACGGTCTACGGCGCTGTTACAGCCAATTTCTACGCCGTCTTCTAAGACAGTATAACCGGATTGTTCCATTTTGAACCAACCGCTGGCAATGGGAACAAAGCCAAAGCCTTCTGCACCGATGACAGCACCACTATGAATGACACAATCTGCACCAATGCGGGCGCGTTCGTGGATGGTACAATTAGCATGTAAGATTGTGCGATCGCCTATTTTCGCATTTGGATAAACTACTGCATTGGGATGAATGCAGACTTGATTGCCGATTTCTGCTTCTTGCTGAATCACTACATGGGCACCAATGTAAACATCAGTGCCAACTTTTGCAGTGGGGTGAATTATGGCGGTAGGATGTATTTCTGGAGTTGGACGGTATGGTTGATAAAAAAGTGCGATGGATGCCGCAAACATCAAGCGCGGATTTCGCGTGGCTATCCAAAGGATACCGCGTTCTTCTGCAAGCATTTGTAATGTTTCGTCTTGAGGTAAAATTAAAGCACTAGCATTGGTCTTGCCGACAAAAGAAGCAAATTTTTGTCCTTCTATGTAGCTGAGATGACCTGCGATCGCTTCATCAATCGCTGCTACTCCTGCAATTTCGATATCTTCGTCTTGATTAGTTGTGAGGCTGTTCGCTGTGGCACTGTGGCTGAGTTTTTCAACGATTTCGCTAAATTTCATGTTGTTTATTCACTTATTCATTTACAAAGGCTAGTACCGCTGCTGGGAAGTCACGCATTCAAAAGTCACGCATTCAAAAAGCTTACATTCTAAGCCTTTCGTTGATTTGGAATAGTATCTTTATTTCCGCGCCCGCTGTACTAGATAATTATCGCTATAAGTAATGATTGTTTTCTGTAGATGAAGGTTGCCTGGGGAGCGTACTAAGCTGTTGCGCTTACAAGCAGTTAGGATTATGAGATAGGGTTCTCAATTTATCGTTAATGGTGGCAGCAGTTTTAACATTGATTAGCTTTGTATAGGTCTTATGTAACGGAAAATGGCTAAGAATCATATAGAACTTAGAAGGAAGAGATACTTCAAGCTCAGTTCACAAATCGCTCAGTATGTAACGGAAAATGGCTAAGAATCATATAGAACTTAGAAGGAAGAGATACTTCAAGCTCAGTTCACAAATCGCTCAGTTGGATAATGCACAATTGCGTTCTCTGTTTGACAATAGTGAGTCGAATGAGTCGAGTACGGGTTGGGGAAGCAGTCACACCATCGACTTTGGGGAGTCTAAGGTCTTTGTGAAACGTATTCCAGTTACGAACCTCGAATATGACAATCTGTTTTCTACCCGAAACCTCTATAAACTGCCGACTTACATTAATTACGGCATCGGTCCGGTCGCTTCCACTGGTTTTGGGGTTTTCCGTGAACTCGTGACTCATATCAAGACAACCAACTGGGTATTGGAGGAAGCGATCGCCACCTTTCCACTGATGTATTATTATCGCATTATGCCATTCTCCGGGCAGCGTGCGGATGTGGATAGGTCGCATCTTAAAGCTTATATCGAGTACTGGGGCAATAGTGAGAACGCCGGGAATTATGTCTTAGATAGAGCGATCGCTAACTATGAGTTGGTTCTGTTTTTAGAGTACATCCCGCATGTTCTGGAAACATGGCTGCGAGAAAACCCCAACAAACTTCAGAACCCCCTGGATGACTTACGCACGACAATTACCTTTTTGAGAACGAAGGGAATCATCCACTTCGACGCACATTTTCGCAACGTCCTCACCGACGGTGAACAGATATATTTGACCGATTTTGGTTTGGTACTTGACAAGAGCTTTGCCTTGACTTCAGATGAAGAGTCTTTCTTTGAGCAGAACACATTTTACGACTACGGAGAAGTCCTGCGGAATTTTGGACACCTGATTCGACCGTCCTATTATTCATGTTCGGAGAACGATAAACGCAGGATAATGGAAAAATATGGCATTAAAGAAGGCTTACAGCCTTATGAGGTGGGGTCGATATTACTCGACAACATTGAGCAGATACATGCTTCGGGGGTCATGAAGTTAGATGAGTTCTATGTTGCCAGCATCGTCAAATACCGCAGCATCATTACGCTGATGCAAGACTTCTTTTCTGATATGTGGGGAAATAACAAGAAGGACACGAAACTTCCTCATGCAAAACTACAGCTGCTGCTCAAAGAGACGGGGTTTCTTCCCCAAATTACTTCTTAAGTAGTGCTTTTAATTTCCAGATAACGCGCCGGATACGTCGATAATAATGATAAATTAGAGGATGGCGCACGAAAAATAATACACTTTGTAAAGCTTGCCAAACTTCGGTATTTACGAGTTTTTCTTTAACCAAATATTCCTCTAGCCAATTTAAGTAAGTCGCGTAGCTAGGACTGATTTCTGTGATATGATATTCTCCTGCTCGCTCGGCTACATAACAAGTAGAATCAGGGTGCTGTCGATATTTATCCCAACAGCCACTCTCAATAAATACGGGGTATTTCAAACAAATTTTCGCGAAGAAAGCTTGGTCTTCGTACATGCTGCCAAAGCTTTCTTCATGTCCACCAACAGCTTCTATGACTTCACGTTTAATCAGAACTCCACAAGTACCAGGTGTTTCTGCTTTCGTGCGTAAAAAAAGCGGGAGCAGATTTGGTGGTTGAATCAATGTATCGGGTTTGACACCAAGTTTGCGGTAGCGATCGCGTCCCAAATCTTCTTTTTTACCAGTCCAGCTAAACCACATCTGCGTCGCTCCGTAAACCATCCCCGCTTCGGGGTATGATTGCAAAATTGCTAGCTGCTTTTCTAGTTTTGGCGCAAGCCAAATATCATCAGCGTCTAAAAAGGCGATATAATCTCCTTTAGCTTTGCTAATACCCAGGTTGCGGGAAACACTCTTTGCCAGATTTTGGTGATTTGGATGTTCTAAATAGCGGACTTTTTCGGGATATTGCTCTGCATATTTTTGAGCGATCGCTGTGCTATTATCGGTGGAACCGTCATCTACTAACAATAGTTCCCAGTGATCGTATGTTTGGGCAAGTACACTTAAGATCGCTTCTTCGATGAACTTTTCAGCGTTTAAGAAAATCATGACACCAGAAATTAATGGTTTGCTATTCATGGCGTTTTTTTATAATATTTAGAAATAAAGAGTTTAAACGCAGAGTGACGCTCTCCGTAAGCGATTCGATAAGTGTGGTCATGTTCGTTACCCCCATGAACAACTTTTCAAAACAGAGTAACGCTGAGTTTTTGTGTTTAGTTTTTAGTTAAGGAACCATTTTGATAATTGTTTGGCAAATTCTTCTCCGTTGCAATTTTCGACAGGAAAGCGGGGTAGTTGAAAGCGATCGCTATTTTTGCGGACTATGTTTGCAGAAGTTGTACAAGCACAGGTAAATCCGGCTTGGCGCACTAAATCGCTGGTATGTAGGTTATAGTTTCCGTGGGGATAGGCAAAACTTTCGATTGCATGTCCGAAAATTTCTTCTAGTTGGATTTTATTTTCTTGAATTTCTTTTTGCTGTGCTTGGGGTGAAATTGTGGCAAGAAATGGATGTGTCACTGTATGGGCACCAATTTCTATGATGTTTCCTGGTTGTAAACTAGATAATTCCTTTGATGTCATCATCCGGTGAGTTGGACGTAATTCTGGCTCTTTTTTTACCCATAAAAGTAGTTGATCTAGAAGATGCGATCGCTCTATTGCAGGTAAGGGGTAAAGTAATTCATAAAGTGAGTAGTAAAGAGAATAATGTTGATTTGCATCTTTGTTGTTTGAAGTCTTCCATTCATAGCTAATGCCGTTAATATTTAAAGATAAGACTTCTGGTAAGGTCTCTGGTTGTAGTAATATCCTCTCTAGTTCATCAGACCAAAATTCACGCTCTTGTTCCATGTATCCTGTTGTCAGAAAGATTGTAGCGGGAATTTCATACTTTTCTAATAAAGGTTTAGCGTTATACAAATTATCGGTGTAACCATCATCAAAGGTGATGACTATTTGACGATGGGGACGCTTACCATTTTTCAATGTTTGGTTTAATTGTTGTAAGCGCACCGCACAACCGAGTTTTTGTAATACTTGCAAATGTTCGGCAAAATGGGCTGGACTGACGCACAATCCCCAGGGATCGGATTCAATTTCAGTTACTCGATGGTACATGAGAATTAATCCTCCTGGTGCGATGCGGTTTCGCACTCCAGAAGCTATTCGCTTTAATTTGCCGCTTCCAGGTATCCTCATCATGTTTGGTTCGGTTTGAGAGCACGGACAGTTATTAGTAGTTCATATGCGCGATCGCGGTGATCTAGTTCTGATGAATCCAGTTCTTCGGTTGCTAAACCTTGCAAAAATGCGATCGCTGCTAACACATTTCCGTAACTCTCTAGCTGAATATTTGCTTCTGGGAAGAACTCTGCAAATAGCCGTTTTCCTGATTGGCTGGTAAAATTCCAACACCAGTAATCTCCCCATTGATCGGCAGGTGTCAGACTAATACCCGAAAATGTCGCTAGCACTACTCCACCAGGCTTGAGAATACGGTATATTGTCTTCAATGCTGCCCGCGTATCGTAAATACATTGCAATGTTTGCGTCAGAATAAAGCAGTCAAAGATATCTGAGGGTATGTGTTCGGCGTTGGTTAAATCCCCAACGATGGTTGCTTGTGGATTACCTTCGACTATATGAAGCACATCACTTTGAGTGACGCTATTACCTCCAAATTGCCGCGTGTATGAATTATCACCAATTTCTAATACATGTCCTTTCACATCAGCCGCATTTTTGGTGAGAAACTTTTCTATATAGTAACGGTCAACCGGTAAACCTCGGTCATAGCCAAATTGCCGGCTGATTGGTGTTAATCCTCCCAGACTACCAAAGTCTACTTTTCCCACCGGTGGGATATATTTGTCACCCTTTAATTGTGTTCCTATCCACCGATGAACATAACCTGGTAATGTGCGTCTGGCAATTGAGCTTAGGGTGTCTTTCATCTATTTAGTTAAGGATTATTTATTCTTTTTTTAAAAGTAATTCCAACTGAAAATATCAGTTTTCAACTCCACCATATTGTAAGTGATAAAGCTGGGAAAATAACCCTTTAAGTTGTAACAATTGGGGAAAATTTCCTTGTTCTACAACTCGTCCTTCTTGTAAGACAAGGATTTTATCTGCTTGTTCAATTGTGGATAAACGATGGGCGATAATAATTACTGTGCGATTTTGACCAAATGTATTAATTGCCTCTTGAATTATGTTTTCCGAAACGCTATCGAGTGCGTTAGTTGCTTCGTCGAGAATAAATATTTGTGGATCGCGGATAATCGCACGAGCTAAAGCTATGCGCTGTCTTTGTCCGCCGGAAAGACGAACGCCGCGATCGCCTAATATGGTATCATAGCCTTCGGGAAAATTACTGATAAACTCATGAGCGTTTGCCTGTTTCGCTGCGTTGATAATTTCGGCTTCTGTAGCATCTAAACGACCGTAAGCTATGTTATCCCGCACTGTGGTATTAAAGACGTAAATGTCTTGGCTGACAATCGCAATGTGACTTCTAAAAGATGCTAAATCTAATTCTCGTAGAGGATGCTCGTCAACGTAAATTTCCCCTTCTGTCACGTCATAAAAACGGCAAATTAAACCGATAATTGTCGATTTACCTGCACCTGAAGGTCCAACTATGGCGGTAGTTTTTCCTTTGGCAATAGAAAAAGAAACGCAGTTTAGTGCAGGTTTGTCTGTGGAATTGTAGCGGAAACCGACAGATTTAAATGTGAGCGATCGCTTGAAACCATGACAATAAATATTTCCGGTACGAATAAATTGTTGTTCGGGAATTTCTAACAGAGATACGACATCTTCAACTGACGCTAATAAGCCAATTAAATTTACGCGATCGCTATCTAATTTCCTGACTGATGGTTGTAAGCGATAAAGCATAAATATAAAGGTTAACAATGTCGGTAGATTCGCTTGATTTTGCAAAGCGATAATCATAATACATACCAACAAAGCCACCGATAAAACTTCCGAAAGTGGTCCAGAGATGGTGTAGAGTTTCGCAAGTTTTAGTGCGGTAAGACTTACCTCATTTGTTAGCTGCTCAAAACGTTTATATTCGTAAGTTTCTTGACCAAAAGCTCTAATCACCCTCATTCCATAAAAGCCTTCGATCATCCGATTAACCAAGCGATCGTTTGCCTGTACTGCTTCTCTTCCTAACTTTTTTGTCTGCTGTGTTACTTGCTGAATTATTACTGAAATTCCTAACAAAGCAACAGCTACTAAAAAAGTTAGTTGCCAAGAAGTTAGCATTAACAAGATGACAAAAACAATAACTGTAGATAAATTGATTATTATATTAACTAAAAGTAATATCGCATCACATGCACGCCAACTTTCCGTATGCAGTGTATTGACTAATTTACCTGATTGCTTTGAGTCTAAAAAACTATAGCTGACGCTTAATATTTGCTGAAAAAGTTTAGATACTAATTGAGAACCAATACGCCAATAAAGCCAAACTGAGAGAAGCGAACTGCTATAAGCAAGTAAATTTTTTAGGAGAACGCACCCGAAAATAGATAAGGGAATAATTAACAGTCGATTACTTGGGGAAATATCAATAAATAATCGATTTAAAATAGTTCCTAAAAATGTTCCACTTGCCGATTGAGAGTTTCCTGGTTCTAAACTTTGAAGAAAAGGAATAAATAAACTAATTCCCAACCCTTCAGACAAAGAAGTTAAAATTCCTAAGATGATAATTACTGGAATTGCCCACGGGTAAAAATTTAGCAGTGGAAATAGTTTTTTAATTACACCCGAACTTTTCATTTATATTCCATTTTAACATATTTCCGAATAATCTTGAGCAAATTTAGTTAATCTTTGCTCTTGCAGCCGTTCATATAAGTTGAAAAAATGTTGCCTTTTCTCTAATTTATGATTAAGTTCTGCCATTTCTATTGAGCGATAATAGCGATATCTAAATTGTCGTTTGAATTTTTGCCAAGATAAATTATCTTTCCAAATAAACAAAGTAATTGGTTTCGCTAGCCATTCTATAAGATTAATTAGTGTATGCTTATATAAATACCAATGAAGTAAACTTAAATTATCTATTTTGAGACTTTTATATAAACAAATTAGACAACTCCAATGTTTGCCAGCTTCTCTATTTTTATAACTTAAATACATATAATATATACTGGCAGACCATTGATAGATTCTGCTGGGTATTTCTGGATGTCTTGTTTGTACATCTCCTATCACCAAAATGTAAGACTTAAACATAACTGGCAAGTTAGAAGACATACTAGAAAATCTCTGACGATAGCCAATGAGAAAATCAGGTATAACTTGAAATTCATAGCGTTCGGCAATGCGAAGGTAAATATCCCAATCTTCACACCCTTGAGCATTTTCTGTGTGCAATCTACAGTTATAACCTTTAACTTCTTGCAAACAACTACGACGAATTAAACATGCGCTACCATTGCCAAGAAAATTTGTCATGATTAAAGGTATGTAAACTTTTCCCTTTTGTCGAGAATAGTCAAATCTGCCAGTTAGTAATCCTTCCTCATCAATGTGTACTGACCAAGCGTAGGTTAATCCTACACATTGTTCGGACGATAGCATACATTGCACTTGTTTTTCTAGATTTTCCGGATACCAAATGTCATCAGCATCAATTGGGGCAATATATTCACCTTTTGAGTGTGCGATCGCTTTATTACGTGCAGATGCTGCTCCAGCATTAGACTGTTGCAATAAAGTGATACGCTTATCTTCCATCGCAATTGATTTAACAATCTCAGCCGTTCGGTCTAGTGAACCATCATCAACAACTAAAACTTCAATATTTTTATATGTTTGCTTAATGACAGATTTAAGAGTTATCTCAATAAAAGCTTCAGCATTATATGCAGGAATAATCACAGATACGAGAGGTAATTCAAAACCCGACTGCATAGTTATCCACACTCATCTATTCACAAAACTACAGTTTTTACAGATTTAAAATGCGAATCTGCGTTAAGCTCATCTTGTTTAGAAGTCAACTTGTCCTTTCTCGTTACTTGCCATTGCTAAACCAGCCAAATGTCCTGTAGTCCAAGCACTTTGGAAGTTAAAACCGCCGGTAACTCCATCAATATCAAGGATTTCTCCAGCAAAATAAAGTCCTGGTACTATGCGGCTTTCCATTGTCTGAAAGTTGACTTCTTTTAAGTTGACACCACCACAAGTAACAAATTCTTCTTTGAAAACACCTTTCCCGTTGATTAAATATTCTCCCTGAGTCAGTTCTTGAACAAGTTGATTTAATTTTTTGTTAGATATTTCTGCCCAGCGTTCTTCTGTAGTAATATCTGAACGGGCAATAATGTATTGCCACAAACGATGCGGTAAATCAACACCACGATGTAAAGCGATCGCCTTTTTTCCCCATTCATTTTTAACTGCTAAGATTTTTTGCCGCACTTCATCTGGCTGCAAATCAGGCAACCAATTTATCATCAAAATCGCTTGATAGTGACTTTCTTTCAATACTCTTGCACCCCAAGCCGAAAGTTTCAACACCGCAGGACCACTCAAACCCCAATGAGTAATTAGCAAAGGTCCAGTTTGTTCTAATTGAGATTTTCCACCCCACAGCAAGCGCAAACGCACCGATTCTACACTAACACCCGCTAACGAGCGCAATTGTTCATCACCAATATTGAAAGTAAATAAAGAAGGAACAGGCACTTCAACCTGATGACCGAATTCTTTCGCTATTCTATAGCCTACAGGGTTGCTTCCCGTTGCTAAGAGCAAGCGATCGCCTAATATAGCTTCTCCCGACTTGAAAACAATTTCAAAGCCTTCATTTTGTCGTTTTACCGCTACTACAGGTGCAGAAGTGCGAATTTCTACCCCAGCTTCAAAAGCAGTATTCAGCAAACAATTGACAACCGTTTCCGAAGTATTCGTAATCGGAAACATCCGTCCATCAGCTTCAGTTTTCAGCGGTACTCCACGCATCGCAAACCAAGTTATCGTATCTTTAGTTTGAAAGCGAGAAAAAGCACCCCGTAGGGCTTTTCCCCCTCTGGGGTAATTTTGCACTAAAATGGCTGGGTCAAAACAAGCGTGAGTGACATTACAGCGTCCCCCACCAGAAACACGAACCTTCGCCAACACGATTTGGCTGGCTTCAATTAAAGTAACATGGGCGTGCGGATTCGCTTCTTTCGTAGCGATCGCGCTAAAAAATCCCGCTGCCCCACCTCCAATTACAACAACTTTAAACTGCAATAGACTTGAATTACCTTATAAAATAACAGCCTCTTAATTCTAGACTAGCTATTTTTTTATTATTAAGCAGGTTCAAAATCTTCTTTGCTTACACCGCAAGTAGGACACACCCAATCATCTGGTATATCTTCAAAAGCTGTCCCTGGTGCTATGTTGCCATCTGGATCGCCTACTTCTGGATCGTATTCATACCCGCAGGTGTTACATACATACTTTTGCATTTTTCTATACCTCGTAAAATTGTCTAGCTTCATACAATATTAAAAGCTGCTGGAAGACAATTTCCACCTACTTAAGTGCAATTTTTTACAATACTTAATTAAACACTCTTCAAATCACACTAATTATAGCAGTTTTCATATATTTAGACCACACTCAAGTTTTCTGTATTTCTTCCTTTGCGGCTTTGCGACTTTGCGTGA
>NZ_JAOWRF010000180.1 GCF_025753815.1 Plectonema radiosum NIES-515
TTGGGGTTTAGAGGTTGGAGGTTGGGGGTATGGAGTTGAAGGTAGAAATTTGCGTTTTTCATTCTAGTCCCCCTAGTTCCCCTTGTCCTCCTTGTCCTCCTTGTCCCCCTTGTCCTCCTTGTCCCCCTTGTCCCCCTTGTCCCCCTTGTCCCCCTTGTCCCCCTCCATGTCATCAAACCTGGAGAACTTGATAATAAACAACATGAGTTATGGGTAAAGAACCTTAAAATAATCAGGATTTCTATTCTTATACTGCGAACCAACAATTATGCCCCGTCGTAATGACCTCAGGAAAATTCTACTGTTAGGCTCTGGTCCTATCGTGATTGGACAAGCTTGTGAGTTTGACTACTCTGGTACCCAAGCTTGTAAAGCGCTGCGAGAAGAAGGCTATGAAGTGGTGCTGGTAAATTCTAACCCAGCAACAATCATGACCGATCCGGAAACAGCCGATCGCACGTACATCGAACCCCTAACACCAGAGTTAGTCGAAAAAGTAATCGCTAAAGAACGTCCCGACGCTCTACTACCAACGATGGGAGGACAAACCGCTCTCAATCTCGCTGTAGCTCTGGCGAAAAGTGGTGCCCTAGAAAAGTATAATGTCGAGTTAATCGGCGCTAAACTACCGGCGATCGAAAAAGCCGAAGACAGAAAGCTGTTTAACGAAGCGATGGAGAAAATCGGGGTGAAAGTATGTCCTAGCGGTACAGCCGAAACCTTAGAAGAATCAAAAGCGATCGCTCGTAAAATTGGCTCCTATCCTTTAATTATCCGTCCAGCCTTTACTATGGGTGGCACCGGTGGCGGTATCGCTTACAATCAAGAAGAATTTGAAGTAATGGCACAAACGGGTATCGATGCTAGTCCCGTGTCCCAAATTCTCATCGATCAGTCTTTACTCGGCTGGAAAGAATACGAACTCGAAGTCATGCGTGATTTGGCAGATAACGTGGTGATTATCTGCTCAATCGAAAACATTGACCCAATGGGTATCCACACCGGTGACTCAATTACCGTCGCTCCCGCGCAAACCCTTACTGATAAAGAATATCAACGGCTGCGGGATATGGCAATCAAAATCATCCGCGAAATTGGGGTAGAAACTGGTGGTTCTAATATCCAGTTTGCCGTCAATCCCTTAAATGGGGATGTAGTTGTTATTGAAATGAACCCCCGTGTTTCCCGCAGTTCGGCTTTGGCTTCTAAAGCTACAGGTTTTCCCATCGCTAAAATGGCAGCAAAGCTTGCGGTAGGCTACACCTTGGATGAAATCAAAAATGATATCACCAAGAAAACACCTGCCTCCTTTGAGCCGACAATCGATTATGTGGTAACAAAAATACCCCGCTTCGCCTTTGAAAAGTTCCCAGGTTCCGAACCTGTGCTGACTACCCAAATGAAATCGGTAGGGGAAGCAATGGCAATTGGACGGACCTTTAACGAATCCTTTCAAAAAGCGCTGCGATCGCTTGAAACCGGTCGTGCTGGTTGGGGTTGCGACATTAAGGAAAAATTACCCAGTGGTGAACAAATTCGCGCTCAATTGCGGACTCCCAACCCCGATCGCATCTTCTCTGTGCGTCATGCAATGCTATCGGGAATAACTCTTGAGGAAATCTACGAATTAACTGGGATTGACCCTTGGTTCTTGGATAAAATGCAGCAACTGCTAGAAACTGAGAAATTCCTCAAGCGCACACCATTGCAACAGTTGACAAAAGCGCAGATGTATGATGTCAAGCGAGAGGGATTTAGCGATCGCCAGATTGCCTTTGCGACCAAAAAGAGCGAAGATGAAGTTCGGACATATCGCAAACAATTAGGCGTGATTCCAGTTTACAAAACAGTAGACACCTGCGCCGCCGAGTTTGAAGCCTTTACTCCCTACCATTATTCCACCTACGAAGACGAATGCGAGATAATGCCAACCACCAAGCCCAAGGTGATGATTTTGGGTGGTGGTCCCAACCGCATTGGACAGGGAATTGAGTTTGATTATTGTTGTTGTCACGCTGCCTATGCTTTAAAGGGGGCAGGTTATGAGACAATTATGGTCAACTCTAATCCGGAGACAGTTTCCACAGATTACGATACAAGCGATCGCCTTTACTTTGAGCCGTTGACCAAAGAAGATGTCCTGAACATTATCGAAGCCGAAAATCCGGTTGGGGTAATTATACAGTTTGGTGGACAAACCCCATTGAAGTTGGCGATACCGTTACAGGAGTATTTAAACAAATTAAGTGGATCTGGAAGTACTTCTTCCCCCACTTCCCCCCTCCTCCCCTCCTCCCCTGTTTCCACCAAAATTTGGGGTACTTCCCCTGATTCTATCGACATGGCAGAAAACCGGGAGCGGTTTGAGAAGATTCTCAACGAGTTAAATATAGCTCAACCGGCAAATGGTATGGCTCGCAGTTACGAAGATGCGCTGATTGTCGCTAAACGGATTGGTTATCCGGTAGTCGTGCGTCCTAGCTACGTGTTGGGGGGACGAGCGATGGAAATCGTCTATTCTGATGCAGAATTAGAACGCTACATGACATTTGCGGTGCTGGTGGAACCGGAACATCCAATTTTGATTGATAAATTTTTAGAAAATGCCATTGAAGTTGATGTGGATGCGATCGCTGACCATACCGGAAGAGTAGTGATAGGTGGCATCATGGAACACATCGAACAAGCCGGGATTCACTCAGGAGACTCCGCTTGTTCTTTACCGTCGATTTCCTTACCACCAGCGGTTCTGGAGCAAATCCGCACTTGGACGGTACAGTTAGCCCAGGCTTTATCAGTAGTTGGGCTGATGAACATTCAATTTGCGGTGATTGGTGCTCAAAGCTATTCTCCGCAAGTTTACATTTTAGAGGCAAATCCCCGCGCTTCTCGCACTGTGCCATTTGTTTCTAAAGCTACTGGGGTACAACTTGCTAAATTAGCATCCTTAGTTATGTCCGGTAAAACTTTAGAGGAATTAGGTTTCACTCAAGAAGTTATACCAAAACACATTGCGGTGAAAGAAGCAGTATTACCGTTTAATAAGTTTCCTGGTACAGATACGATTTTGGGACCAGAAATGCGTTCTACTGGTGAAGTGATGGGAATTGACAGCGACTTTGGACGCGCCTATGCGAAAGCGGAAATTGCCGCAGGCGAACGTTTACCATTAACAGGAACCGTATTTGTTTCCATGAGCGATCGCGATAAAACCCCTACAGTTGATGTAGTTAGACAATTTATCGAATTAGGCTTTACCGTTATGGCTACCCAAGGTACACGTAAAGTCCTGCAAGATCATAAGTTAAACGTTGAGTTAGTTTTGAAACTTCATGAAGGTCGTCCTCACGTCGTAGACGCGATCAAAAACCAGAAAATCCAACTTATCATCAACACACCTTCCGGGGAAGAAGCTCAAACTGATGCTAGATTAATTCGTCGCACAGCCTTAAGTTACAAAATCCCCATCATCACCACCATCGCTGGCGCCAAAGCCACCGTCGCTGCCATCCGTTCGCTGCAAAACACAACTTTAGATGTCAAAGTCATCCAAGAGTACAACATAGTTAGTTAGCGGTTGAGGGGAAGGGGGAACTCATTTGCCTTCCCTCATCTCCCTCTTTGCGTCCTAGTAACTCAGATCCCCGACAACTTCTGCTCCCGTTGGGGAGCTAGCAGCGCATAAAACGGTATAAAACAATATTAATTTTAGATTTTGTATGCGAAAATTCAATTTAAAATCCAGAATGCAAAATTCATTTTGAGACTGAAATTTCATGGACTCGATTCATTTAACAGGAATTCGCTGCTATGGCTATACTGGCTATCTGGCTGAGGAACAATTGTTAGGACAATGGTTTGAGGTGGATGTTAAATTATGGCTAGATATCTCCACAGCGGCTAAAAGTGACGCGATTGAAGACACTGTGGATTATCGCAGCATCATCGCCAAAGTGCAACATCTAATCAAGACATCTAAGTTTGCTTTAATAGAACGTTTAGTAGCGACCATCGCAGATTCTATTCTCATTGAATGCGATCGCGTCTTGAGAGTGCAAGTCAGTTTAAGCAAACCTGCCCCACCCATTCCTGACTTTGGTGGCAAAATTACCATTGAACTGAATAGAAGTAAGTCCAACCCATTTTAAAGCGATTCGGGAATGGGCAATGGGTAATTGAAGACTCATAGAAAATACCCAATGCCCAATGCCCGATGCCCCAAAACCAGTATTATTTACTGTCTCTTCAAATTATAGCTTCGTCAAAATCTGAGAAATCATAACAAAATAAGCTATTATATATTATAAGTGTTTTTAATTTATTTTTGCTAAATACTTGCAGTTTTTTTTAACTTTTCGACTTCCATGTGATGTTATTAACCTTTTATTGAGTTGTTCTACATACGTAAGTATCCCCAAAATTTAGTTTTTTTTAAATCAATTAGTTACTTGTATCTGAAAAACTGGCTTTTACTTTTAGTAATTTCAGGGCATTTATAGAATACATAAATAACTTGATATTAACTGCGTACAAACATTCAATTAAGTTGACCAAATACTGAGATTTGGCGTTGTCACAAAAATTATGGTAATAATTATTCAGCTTTTTATTAAGCTATCACACAGTTAGTTTAGAGATTGATATTATAGGATTATTCTATTTCAGATTGCATTGACATCGACGACAACATCTGAGCCTTGGCAGACAGTTGATTTTAGCACGGACAGTCCTAAAATCCTAGTTGCTGAGGACGAAAAAGTCCTTGCCATAAATATTAGATACAGATTACAAAACTTAAGATATACTGTTCCGGATATCACTGATTCTAGTGAGGAAGCAATAACAAAGGTAGCAGAAACTCATCCACATTTAGTGTTAATTGATATCTGTTTGTCAGAAAAAATCAATGGAGTGCAAGTGGCAGACATCATTCAGAATAATTCCGATCTACTTGTGTCATATTTGACCGAATATTCGCCAGATCGTACATTAGATAAACAGCAATTAACTGAACAGTTTAGTTACATTCTCAAACCAATTGCAGAAAGAGACTTACATATTGCGGTAGAAATGGCTCTTTATAAGCACGAAATTGAAAATAAATTAGAGGAAAAACATCAGCAATTGACTGCTGTTATTAATAGTATGGGCTGTGCCGTAGTCGTAACAGATATAAATGGTTGTGTCAAAATTATGAATACTGTAGCAGAACAGCTAACTGGATGGAAGCAAAATGAAGCAATTGGTAAAGATTTAACTGAAGTTTTTAGTTTGATTGATCAGGAGATAAACGAGCCAATTGAAAATTTAGCCAAACAAGCAATAAAAGCAAATAAAATTTTAAGTTTACCAGAAAACTGTATCCTGATTACTAAAGATGGTAGGCAAATACCGGTTGGAGATAGTGTTGCACCCATCCGGGATGATAATGGGAAAACAACTGGTGCAGTTTTAGTTTGTCAAGACATCACTAAACGCAAGCACAAAGAAGCGCAACTGCTCCGCAATGCATTTTATGATGGGCTAACAGCACTACCAAATCGCATTTTATTTACAGATAGACTGAGACAAGCAATTGAGCGGAGCAAGCGACACAACGATTATTATTTTGCGGTTTTGTTTTTGGATTTAGACGGCTTTAAAGCAATTAACGATCGCTTTGGACACCAAATGGGAGATAATTTATTAGTAGCGATCGCTCAACGATTGGAATCATGTTTGCGTAGTGTCGATACTGTCGCTCGATTTGGCGGTGATGAGTTTGCTATTCTTTTAGAAGAAATTAAAGACGTTAGCGATGCCACCAATATTGCCAAACGCATTCACGAGTCTTTCGCATTGCCACTTTATTTTGATGGACATAACATAATTTGCACAGTTAGCATTGGTATAGCTTTGAGTGGTAGCAAGCATAATGAACCAGAAAGTCTGCTACGAGATGCCGATATCGCTATGTACCGCGCCAAGCGCCAAGGTAAGGCTCGTTATGGTATATTTGATGAAGCTATGAATCCTTAGCTGTCGGTTATTGGTCATTGACTATTGACTAATGCGTAAAAATTCCGGCAAAATCACTTGTATTTTTGGTTGCTGAATGTAAACATCTACCGCTTCAATCAAATTAGTGATATTCTGTTGACTAACATCATCAATATCATTGCTTAACCGTTTGCCAGTCAACTCTCTATCAAGTTTAAATTGCAACCGCCAAAGACGATTATTCATTATTTGATTTCTGATGTATTCGTAAACATCTGATGAAGCATCTAATAATAAACCAACGAGGGGCTGTGTTCATTAGACAAACGTCGTGGAAAAGAATGTAGAGACTTCGTTCGATCGCTTCTCTACAAGGGTTTCTGGCAACGCATAATAAGCATAGCGGTCGATGTCTATTGAATTATAGCTCAGTTTTGGGCTTTTGGAAGTGGAATACAAAGTATACTAATATTTTCCATTAGACATCTCCGGAAAAGAACTATGCGTTGTTCACAACCCTTGTAGAGACGCGATGGTCCGAAGTCTCTACATTAGATATCTCCGAAAAAGTAGAGACGCGAAATTTCGCGTCTCTACAAGGGTTTTGGTTAATGCATAATTAATTTATGGAGATGTCTATTAGATATCTCCATAAAAGATGTAGAGACGTAAGCTAGCTACGTCTAATCAAGGGTTTCGGGCAACGTATAGTTCATTTATGGAGATGTCTATTGTTTTTCGGAGATGTCTAATGCATATACTCTGTGATTGATCAGAGGCAGGGGGCACGAATTCCAGGGGAAAAAGGTACAAATTGAGTCGAATTGTGGGCAAAAGCACCTCTGTCCTCCCGATCAAAGCGCAGCATTTTAGCCCCACTTGCAAGTTGCGTGGTTTTTCTAAAGGTGCAACATGCGGTAAGAGCAAATCGCTGCTTTTTCACGGTGGTGTTACTGCTAATAATCCGTCTGACTGTGCGATCGCACAGTCAGTTTAGGTTAGGCTATGCAATAGACGTCTCCAGAAATTAATTATGCGTTGCCCGAACTCCAACAGACGTAGCACATGCAACGTCTCTACGTCTTTTCTACCAGATGTCTATTTAGTTGAGTAAGTTGAAGTATCCTCAGGTATTATTTACCAAGGAAAATATACTATAGCTTGTTCAGTGAATCCGACATATTTTTTCATAGGATGAATTGAGAATTACAAGACCCAGATACCCGACTTCTAAGAAGTCGGGTATCTTGTTTATAATAATTGAATTATGTTAAAAACAAATTATAAATTTTGGTGATGGAAAAAAACGAAAAACAGAAAATGCTCGCAGGTGAGTTATATTTTGCCAACGATCCCGAATTAGCTAGCGAAAATAAACGTGCATGTCGTCTATTAAGAATGTACAACTCAACCACAGAAGAACAGCCAGAACAGCGAAGCCAAATTTTGGAAGAATTGTTTGGTCAAGTGGGGGAGAAAATTCAAATTGTGCCGCCTTTTCACTGCGATTATGGCAGTAACATTTATATAGGCAACAATTTTTATATGAACTATGGCTGTGTAATTTTAGACTGTAATACAGTCCACATTGGCGATAATGTTTTATGCGCTCCTAACGTGCAAATTTACACAGTTTACCACCCTACAGAACCGGAAATTCGTCTTTCTGGTAGAGAACTTGCTGCCCCCATTAAAATCGGCAATAATGTCTGGATTGGTGGTGGTGCAATTATTTGTCCGGGAGTAACAATAGGTGATAACACTACCATTGGTGCTGGTAGTGTGGTTGTAAAAGATATACCAGAAAATGTCATAGCAGCGGGTAATCCCTGCCGTATTATTCGGCATCTATCTGAGGAATAGGGAGAGTTCTTGAGATGGGGGGAGGGAGAGGGGGGGACAAGGAGGAGAAATTTGAGAATTCAATATCCATTGCCCAATTTAAAATTTGTATCCTCTGGCTAGCCAATAGTGCCAATCAGCGATCGCTTCACTGGTTTCGCTATCAGCATCAATGGCTTCTATTTCCGATAGCTTGGCTGAGAATACGTCTTCATCCTGACCACCGACGTCAACCACTTCTACTAACATATCACGCTCGCACTCATCTTCTGGTGCCATTCCCAGAACTTCGACTGTTTTTTCTTCCACGGTGGCTGATTTGCGTGTCTTCTTCTTCCACTTGGCATTAAAGGGAATGTTTAAAGTATCGTCGAGATAGTAATACCAACCCATCGCTCGTTCTTCTTTGTCATGGGCATCGACAACTATCTCCATTGTAATGCGCTCTTCACGGATTTTGTCTTCTTCCACGCTGGACATAGAACACCTAATCAAAATGGTTGGACTATAGAATATGTTACTAGAGAGCGATCGCTTGTCAATTGTCTATCTGCTGTCTTACCCAACCACGGAATGAGCGAATCATCGATATTTCCCCAATATTCAGACTTTCTTCTAAAAATCGAGGAATTTCTGTAGTTAAAGGCAAATTTGCAAAAGTTGGTGAAACATCACACCCAACATAAACATTCTCACGCAGTTGATAAATCTGCATTACAGGTTCGTTATAACGCCAAACTTCCGGTATACCCAAAGCTTGATAAATTGGCATTCTATCAATAGAAGAACTGGTATAGTCTACCTCAATTACTAAATCAGGTGGTGGATCTTGTGTCAAGTCAAGATTTTGCTTTTGTCTCATCACGGGTTCATTCTGGATGTAAAAACTAGAATCTGGTTCCACACCCCGCAATAAATCTTGACGTTTACAAGTTACTGAACCAGTACTTTTCAGGTTGAGGTTCAGTTCTTCAGCTAAAGCAAAAACCAAGTGTTCGAGTAGTCTATTATTATGCTCATGGGGCATTAAAGGTGTCATAATTTCCAGTATTCCTTGGTCATAAGCCAGTCGGGTAGCACGATGCTCTCCCATTTCTGCGAGGATGCTTTCAAAAGTCTGCCAGCTGATGTTTTGCAGTATGACTCGTTGGGAACTGCTTGCTGCTGTCGTCACCATAAGACTAAGGAATGAGGTTTTCTATTAAGGTATCAAGGAATTGACTGTAATAAACAAATTTTTAAGATAATACAACTTATGGTAGATGCGAAAAAACCGTTATGGAGTTTATTTTGCCAATATACTAAGGTTTAAAAAATAATTATTGTGGTAAGTCTAAAAGCATTTTCCGTAGTTTCTGTATGTGTGGCATTGATTGTTTGGGGTACAGAGAAAACGGCAACTGCGGCAACATTCAATGATGCACCTTTATTTAATGATGTAGGTAGTTACACGACAACAATCTCTGCAAATAATAACTTAGCTGATATTTACTTTCCTAATCCAAACAACTTGAAAACTGGTAAATACTCGTTTCCTGTAGCACTTTTGTTGCAAGGTGGACTTGTAGATAAATCAAATTACTCAAATTATGCCAGGATAGTAGCTAGCTACGGATTTATTGTAGTTGTACCTAATAGCGAACGTTTGGTTCCACAGTTTGGTAAAGCACTTGCACCTCAAACCTCACAAATCACCGCTGTTTTGGCACAAATGCTTGCAGAAGACTCAAATATTACTTCACCTGTGAGGGGCATTGTCAATACACAAAAAGTCGCTTTACTCGGTCATTCTTTAGGAAGTGCTGTTGGTCTTTCTGCTATTGCCAATCTTTGCCTTACGACTCTATGTGAAGGCTCATTTAGCCGACCAAAGGAACTGGTAGCAGGAGCATTTTTTGGTGCAAATCTTCGCGACGAAAATGATGAGTTTATCCCCATTAACAATTCCGGAATTCCCATTGCTTTGTTGCAGGGAACTGATGATGGTAGAGCGCTTCCTTTTAGGGCGCAGGCAACTTATGATAATATTAAAGACGCTCCTAAGGCGTTAATTAGCATTTTAGGTGCAAACCATTTTGGCATTACAAATACTAATAATCCTTTAGGTGTAATACCAGACCCTAATAACCCAACAATCGAGCAAAATGTAGCAGTAGAAACTATAGCTCGCTGGAGTGGATTGTTTTTGCGTGCAAGTGTTCTTAATGATAAAGGTGCTTTTAATTATATTTATTCCACAGGTGATGCTCTCGATCCAAATGTGAGAGTAATTAGTCAAACTAAGCCTATTCCCGAATCATCTTCGACATTAGGTTTGCTGGTGTTAGGTGCGTCGAGTATCCTGTTGAGAATGAAGAAAAAGACAACGATAGAATCTCAATCAAGACGCCAAGTTTAATTAAGCGATAGATCGCACCCCAAACGGCTTATACTACTTACAGTATGACTTTGAGTAGGATATGGCTAAAATCTCTATTTCGCTGCCAGATGAACTACTAACTTACATCGACCAAAAAGTTGAAAACCGCAGTGCGCTGATTGAATCTCTCTTGCAGCAATGGCAGCAACAACAAGAAGATGCAGCGTTAGCAGTAGCTTGTGCCTTGGTAGATGAACTAGAATTAGGTTGGGGTAGCGAATGGCAGAACGCAGCGATTACGGACTGGGAAGCATCTGGATTGTAACTTTTGACCCATCTATAGGCACTGAAATTCGCAAAACCCGTCCAGCGTTAGTGATTTCTGGGACTGTGTTTAATGCCCAACGTAGTAAAGTTACAGTTTTGCCCTTCACCTCAGCACGACCTAATGACCCTCGGATACAAGCAGCAGTGGTGGTAGTATCCTCATCACGGCAAAATGGTTTATCTGTCGATAGCTTGTTGGTGTGCGTCGAACCCATGACCTTTGATAAAGTTCGCTTAATTCAAAGATTGGGGGAACTAGAACCAGAACTATTACAGCAAGCTCAAAAGATCCTGCGTCAATACCTAAGCTGAAATACCGAATAATAAAATTGTGCGCCCCTCCCTGATATTATGACAATTATCGTCTTCGGCAGCATCAACATAGACTTGGTAGCAACAGTACCTCGCTTGCCAATTGCCGGCGAAACACTGTTAGGAAACGATTTTTTTCTTTCCCCTGGGGGTAAAGGTGCAAATCAAGCCGTAGCATCAGCTAGATTGGGAATTCCTACACAAATGGTAGGACGTGTTGGTGCAGATAATTTTGGGACAGAACTTCTTAGCAATTTACAAGCTTCTGGCGTACAAACTAATAATATATTTATAGATAAAACTGTCAGTTCCGGTGTTGCAGTTATCAACGTCGATGTCAAAGGTGAAAATCAAATCATCGTGATTCCTGGTGCAAATGGACGCGTAAATCACGAAGATGTAGAACGATTATCGCCCTTATTACCAACAGCAAAAGTGCTACTTTTACAACTTGAAATTCCCATGTCTGCTGTTGTAGCTGCGGCAAAAGCAGCACTATATGCACAAGTAAAAGTAATTCTCGATCCTGCACCCGCACAAAACGATGTACCAGATGAACTTTACCCCTTGGTAGATATTCTGACACCAAATGAAGTTGAGGCAGGGCAATTAGTGGGTTTTCCGGTGGATGGGGAGGAATCGGCAGCTTCAGCAGCAGCAGTGTTATTGCAAAAAGGCGTGAAAAATGCGATCGTTAAACTAGGCGCTAAAGGTGTTTTTTGTGCAACTCCTGAAGAAACCTTTTTTATACCTGCGTTTGCAGTAGAAGCTGTTGACACCGTTGCTGCTGGTGATGCTTTTAACGGTGGTTTAGCCGCAGCGCTTTCTCAAGGACATTCTTTGCGTGACAGCGTTATTTGGGGTGCCGCAGCCGGTGCTTTAGCAGCGACAAAATTAGGGGCACAACCTTCGTTACCAGGTAGAGTTACGTTTGATGCGTTTCTTAGGGAGAGGGGGAG
>NZ_JAOWRF010000262.1 GCF_025753815.1 Plectonema radiosum NIES-515
CCTTGTCCCCCTTGTCCCCCTTGTCCCCTCTTCAAATTCCTTGTGCTAAAACAGCCGGACCTGCGGTGACTACTACAATTTTATCTGGATGAAGTAACTCACGAGCAGCAAGATTTACTTGGGCAAGATTGACTGTCTGGATTTTTTGGGTAAAAGAGCGTAATTCCATTTCATCTAATCCATACACTTGGTTCATGAGAATTCTTTTAGTTAATTCCTGTGGGTTTGCAAGAGTTACGGTGTAGTTGCTGATTAAGGTGCGTTTGGCTGTCTCTACTTCTTGGGTGCTGACACCGTGAGTATGGAGTTGTTGTAGCAGATTGCGGGTACTAGCGATCGCTTTACTTGCATCTTCTGGGCTGGTTTGCATTTCTATGGAAAATGTGCCGATATTTTTCCCAGCTTGGAAGTTGCTATAAATTCCATAAGTCAGACCTAGGCGATCGCGTACTTCTGTACCTAGTCTACTCGAAAGTGTATCGCCACCTAAAATCTGATTTAAGATTAAAGCCGCATAAAATCTTGGATCTTGACGGTTTATACCTATGTAACCCATATAAGTAATCGCTTGTGCTTTCCCAGGAACCACTGAATTGACATGGACTACTTTTTCTGGTAAAGATACAGCCGGATATTTTAATTTTGGTGGTTTACCGCTAACTTGCCAATCACTAAACTGGGTTTGAAGAAGCGATCGCACTTTCGTCGGTTCAAAATTTCCTACCAACACTAACACTGTCGTATCTGGACGATAATGTTTGGCTTTGAAATTAAGCACATCTTCACGGCTAATTTTTCGCAAACTCTTTTCGGTCGCAAAGGTGTGTGATGGATGATTTTTCGGATAAATAGATTGTAAAAATGTTTTTTCTGCTACTTCCGATGGGTCATCTAATTCCACTTCCAAAGCATTCAAAGCTTTTTGACGACTCAATTCCAACTCTTTGACAGCAAAAGTGGCATTTTTGACTCCATCAGCTAAAGTCTGAATTAAGACAGGCAAATCTGCTGCTAAACTATTACCCTGAATTCGCACACCTTCGCGATACGTTTGCAAATCCAGATTTGCTCCGCGTTCTTCCAAAGCTTGGGCAAGAGTTAAAATATCCTTGGTTTTTCTACCATTCATCAAGTTGTCTGCCACAAGAGATGCCAATCCGGCTTTATCCTCTGGATCAAATTCTGCCCCAGCTTTTAGATAACCACTCACCGTCACCGTGGGACTACTTTTATCAGGCAACAGCAATACCCGCAAACCATTGCCAAATATCACTTTTTCTGGTTGTCCCATTGCCTTTTCTAAGGAAAGTTTCTCAACAATGTCTGTAGTCGAATCCACATCTGGTAAATACTTCATCACCTCAGCGGGGGCTATGGGTGGCAGTAAACTAAAATTTTCTGTAGTTTGTACAGAATTTGCTTTGCTGCCATTTCCTTTAACCTGTTTCTGAGTTGGTTCAAAAAAGCCCACCGTGCGTGCTTCTTGTTGGAGATATTTATTTACCACACGTTTAACATCTGCCTCAGTGACTTCCCGAACCGCTTCTAAATACCGTTCTGTGTAGAGATAATCACCAGTAGTTAGCTCATCGTTAGCCAGTTGCATCCCTTGATTAGTGATATCACGGTTACTCAAAATTACCGAAGCTTCTAACTGCCTCTTGGCTCGTTTTACTTCTTTTGAAGTTACCCCAAAAGCCAGCTTACTGATTTCACTATTTAGTACTGAGTCAATTTTCCGCAAATCTTGATGAGGTGCCGCTGTCACCGATATCTTATACCAGCCAGAAAAGAGCAAACTAGCAACAGAAGCAGTAGCATCACTAGCCAAACCTGATTCCACTAATCCATGATAAAACCGAGAATTCCGTCCTTCTGTCAAGATGTAATCCATCACTTCCAACGCTGGCACATCGGGGTGATTCACCTGCGGCAATGGGTAGACTGCTTCTAATAACCCCGCTGAACCCGGTTCTCGTAAGACGATGGGAGTGTTTGAGAGGGGGAGGGGGGGAGTGGAGAAGGGGGGGAGAGGGGGAATGGAGGCAGAGGAGGCAGTGCGGTTTTGGTGTCGGAGCAAGTGGAGCAACTGCCGTGGGGAGGGGGGAATTTTGACTATTGACTGTTGACTCTTCGGTATTTTCCCAAATATCTCTTGTACTGCTTTGAGTGTTTTTCCGGTGTCAAAATCCCCGACAATCACCAAGACAGCGTTGTTAGGAGTATAGAATTTACGGTAATACTTACGTACTTGCTCAACTTGAAACTTCTCCACATCGGCTTTGGTGCCACCCACAGGCAACCCGTAAGCACTGTGGGGAAACGCTGCTTGCATGACAGCGCGGTTGAGACGGTAATCAGGACTATTTTCGTAACCTTGCAACTCAGAAATTACTACCCGTTTTTCACTCGCTAATTGTTGGGCATCAATTAGAGAGTTTTGCATTCTGTCTGCTTCCAGCACTAGGAAAGCTTTCAGCTTTTCCCGTTCTAAAGTGCCATAATATGCTGTTTGATCGTAGCTTGTGAAAGCATTTGAGTCGCTACCCAAAGCACTAAACAACCGTCCAAATTGAATTGGACGGTATGATGTACCCTTAAACATCATGTGTTCTAACTGGTGGGCAATGCCATTGACTCCTGGTTCTTCATTGCGGGAGCCGACTTTGTACCACACTTGCACAGCTACAACCGGCGCTGTATGCACTTCTTTTGTCAGGACAGTCAGACCATTTTCTAGCACCGTTTTGTTGACGTTTTCTGTCAATGTTGGGGTTTTTTGGTTTTTTGCTACAAGTTTTTTCTGGGGATTTACCTGATTGTAAGCAACCATAAGCTTACTCTCAACAGGTTTATGACTGAGAAACAACACCACAATCAGCCAGACGCTCAACATTAAGAACAGAAAACGGTACTTACGTAATGTAGAAAACACTAGCATTAACTTTTTAAGCTTTCTCTGTAAATACTATTACAATTTTTTTTGTAATTCTAATAGTTTAATCTTTTTCTGTAACTTATTGCCTTGGCAACACTACAGAGAAAGATTATTTGAGAGTTAATGGAAAGTAGAGGCTACTATTCGCCGATTTCCGATAATATCCGTATAAATTCCAGGGGTAATCCGTCAGTATCGGCAATAAAAGCAACTTCGTAGATACGCGAGCCTATTTGCTGCTGGGTTGGTTCTAAAAGCACTACCAACGGTTGCGATTGTTCACCTTGAGAAAGTGATGCGATCGCCAGACGTTCTTTGAGATTTGTTAACCAACTTGGTAAATCTGTGGTTATTTGTGTTAAATCAAATGACAGATGATAGTACCCCACATAATGCTCATCTGCGAATGCATCCGGGGCTGGTTTTGGTTCGGGAATTTGGATCAGCTCTATTCTGCCCCCCAATCCTTCCATCCAGCAAGCCAGAGTATAGCCTGTAGTGAAGCGCTCACAGACTGTAAACCCTAAGTGTTCGTAAAATGCGATCGCTCGATGAATATTCGCAGTCCGAATCGAAGCGTGATGCATAATTTTCTCATTAGTCAAAAGTCAAAAGTCATTTGTCTAGTAATGACTTTTGACTCATAACGATTACTCAAACAACCGAAAATAAGGATAGCGTACAGGCACACCCAGCTCTTTTTCCAAATCAAAATTTATCACTTCCCAGCAGCCGGATTCTGCGGAATCCGGGCTAAACTCTACTGGTAAGCCATAAAGCCGTGCAGATGTTGTCTCGCTTTGACCAGAACGCCAAGGTGTGCTGCGTTCTAAGTAGCCACTCATCAATTCTTGATACCGCTTGGCAATAATCACTTTTGTTGCTCGGTATCCTTGAGTATACAGCTTGTCTAGCGCTTCGTGAATTTCAAAGCGAATGCCATCGGGATGCGTGTGTTGCCGATACCATTCATTATTCCATCTTCGCCAATGACGCCCGGACTGAAGATGAATCAATTCACCATCTTTCGGATTCGCTTCAAAAGCCCCATGTCGAGCACATAGATATGTATCTGTTAGTGTCAATGCCGGAATTGTTTGACGGCAGTGGGGACACTGGATTTCGGGACCAAATATTGGGTACTGCAAGCCTGGATTCATCATGAAGTGCGTACAAACATACTTTTGTTTTCACCCGCTCTCATTGGTTTTAGTTTACACTTCTACTCCGTTACCTTGGGGTAATTACTTATTGTTGCACAGAGATTTCGTTGCCCTGTCAAGTTTCCACAAAGCGTATCCTCTGAACATCAAGGTTTAACACCGTGATATCCTGTTGAATGCAACAAGTCTCCAAGGTTGGAGTTTTTCCAGTGTTCCTGGGTACCATATTCATATTCTATCGTGTCTACCGTTTCTTACTGGTCTTCTCCTGATATTTCTCAAGCTGCCTTCGTTGCAGCTAATGCTGTGGTTATGGGTTCGGTAAACATAGCCGCTGGAGCGAGCATTTGGTATCAAGCAGTAATTAGGGGAGATGTGGAAAGCATTGAAATTGGCGAATGCACCAATATTCAGGATGGAGCAATTCTACACGGCGATCCAGGCTTTCCCACAATTTTAGAAGATTATGTCACCGTCGGGCATCGTGCTGTAATACATTCTGCTTACATTGAACGTGGCAGCTTAATTGGAATTGGCGCGATTATTTTGAACAAAGTGCGGGTAGGCGCTGGTAGCATTATTGGCGCTGGTGCAGTGGTGACAAAAAATGTACCTCCTTTATCTTTGGTAACTGGGGTTCCGGGGAAAGTGTTGCGGCAAGTCACCCACGACGAAGCTGCCGAACTTATCCAACACGCTCAACGTTACCAAAAGTTAGCTTTGGTTCATGCTGGCAAAGGTACTGATATCGGTTTTACAAATGGGGAATAGCCTTCAGGCTGAAGCCGGAACAAAGGCTGTGCAGATAGCGCTCGTGACCTCCCAACGGGAGAGCCACTACGAATAGACGGTACAGGCAACCACCGAATGGACTCACCGCAACGCAGCTCGGCTACATGAACAAAGCCTAGCGACCTGGGCTAAAAACCCTATTCTGTAGTCCAAGTCATGCGGACTTTGCACGCACAACGCCGCACCCTTCTACGATGTTGGGTTATATGAAAACACGGTAGATTTGTAAACATTCTTTACAAATAGGTCTGGAAAAATTTCCCACTTCGGCTAACAATAAAAATGAGAAGAGGATTACTAAATAGCCATAAAGCTTATGTCTGGTTAGTCAAAATTTGTGAATTCAAGTAAGCTTTTGAGGTGTATTGTGTTTTCTGCATCTGGTATACTCTTGTTTATGCCGAAAACCAAGGCGCTTACCTTTATGGTTTGTAAACCACAGTCGCGTTCATTACTAGCAAGCCTGTAAAAAGGTCACTCCTGGAGTCCGCAGTTTGTTAAATTTGCGCTCATATAATGCTTGAACAATGACTAAAAGCTTCAAAAAACTACTCGTTTAAAAGATAGGGTGGGCTACACCCGAATTTACGCTTGTGGACAAGAAGGAGCCGACTCCCTTGGTTGAAGCAAGAAGCAGACCCTCTAAAGGAAACTTTAGTTGAATGGCTAGCTTTAAAGAAGTTTGGTCAAGTTTTGTATAGCAGTTGACAAAACTTTAATTTCTAGTTAACAGAGGGGTTCTAAATATGAACATTGATATGCGTGTTGCGATCGTTTTAGCACCAATTGCTATTGCTGCTGGTTGGGCAGTTTTCAACATCGGTGCTGCTGCTTTAAGACAAGTTCAAGGCTTTTTAGACAGAGAAGCCTAAATTGACGTGGTTGTTAGTGGTTAGTAGTTATTTGTTACCACTAGCCACTAACCACGCTCCTACTAACTTATAAGTGAATATCGACTTATTACTACAACCCTTCCAACGCTTCGGCGTTAATCTGGGGTTAGACCGGATTGTCAAACTTTTGGCAAATCTTGGCAACCCCCATCATCAAGTCCCGGTAATTCACGTTGCTGGTACGAATGGGAAAGGTTCTGTTTGTGCTTATCTTTCCTCAGTACTGACTGAGGCGGGTTATCGCACAGGACGCTACACTTCACCGCATTTGGTCGATTGGACGGAACGCATTTGTTTGAATGAACAAGCGATCGCCTCGGAAACACTGTGTAAATTATTACTGCAAATCCAAGAGGCAATCAGCCCAGATGAAGAATCACCAACTCAGTTTGAAGTAATTACCGCAGCAGCTTGGTTATATTTTGCACAAAGTAAAGTCGATGTGGCGGTAGTAGAAGTTGGATTGGGAGGACGTTTAGATGCGACAAACGTTTGTTCGCAGCCTTTAGTAACTATTATCACTTCCATTAGCCGCGAACATTGGCAACAACTCGGTTCTACAGTCGCCGAGATTGCGAGAGAAAAAGCTGGGATTCTGAAACCTGGATGTCCGGCAGTTGTGGGAATATTGCCCGCAGATGCAGAAAAAGTCGTGCGATCGCGTACTCTAGAATTACAATGTCCATATATTGCGCCTCAACCTGCCCGTCAAATATCTCCAGGATGGGCAGAGTATGAACAAGCAGGAGAGACTTGGGGACTCCTTGGGGACAAGGGGGACTGCGTGATCAAGGGGGACAAGGGGGAAAACCTTCTCGTTTTTAACTCTGAAAATCCAAAATCGATTAAATATCGATTGCCCTTAGAAGGACAGATACAGTTAGCTAATTCAAGTTTAGCGATCGCAGCTTTAGAGATTTTACAACAAAAAGGTTGGCAGATATCACAAAAAGCCATCATCAACGGCATCGCCAAAACAAAATGGCTAGGACGAATGCAATGGACAACCTGGAGAAATCATAAACTATTAATTGATGGCGCTCATAACCCAGCCGCAGCCCAAGCCTTACGTGCCTATATAGATAGTCTGGATATTCCCAAAGTTAATTGGGTAATGGGAATGCTTTCCACCAAAGAACACGCCGACATCTTCCAAGCTTTACTGCGACCAAAGGACAGTTTATACTTAGCGCCAGTACCAGCTCATAGTTCAGCCGATACAAGCGAACTCGCAAAACTAGCTCAGAAAATTTGTCCAGAATTGAGCTATTGTCTAACTTATCCAGATTTATTATCAGCACTAGAAACAGCTTTTCGCGCAACCGATAATTTAGTCATTTTGTGCGGCTCCCTTTATCTCATAGGGCATTTTTTTGCAACCGTAAATACCTCAGACTTGAACCACCCACCGACACCCTAACCCTCTCCTCCTCTCGTTCCCACTCTCAGACTGCGAATGCTCTTTAAGGAGGGCTGCTGTCTCACCACCTGCATTCCCAGCAGTCGTGCTGAGAACGAGGTAAGGTAAAGTTTCAACTCCCAACTCCTCGTACAGACGTTCCACGCTCTAGGTCTCTACCGCACCTTTTGTACAGACGTTCCACGCTCTAGGTCTCTACGGTGCCTTTTGTACAGACGTGACCGTGGAACGTCTCTACCGCGCCTTTTGTACAGACGTTCCACGCTCTAGGTCTCTACGGCGCATTTTGTACAGACGTTCCACGCTCTAGGTCTCTACGGCGCCTTTTGTACAGACGTTCCACGCTCTAGGTCTCTACCTAACTCCTACTATTCCACTCCTGCGCTGCATCTTCAACAGCTTTATCTATTGTTTTCTCACCCAACATCGCTGCTTGCAAATTCTCATAAATTGCCTTTTGCAGCTTATTAAAATCCTTCAAAGTGGGAGTTAAAATTTCTGCTTGTTGCAACTCTTTTGCACTCATCACCCGCGCCTTTTCTTGAGTTGAAGCATTAGCCGGCACATCTTTAAAGTAGCTGTCAGAGAGCGCTTTAGTTGTCGATGGTAGAACATTTGCCGCTTTAGCAAACGCTAACTGATTCTCATCATTAGTCACAAATAGCGCGAATTTAACAGCCGCATCTGGTTGCTTAGTATCACGGGGGATAACTATGTTCATCACAGCGACATTTTTTTTGCCCGTTTCACCTGTGATTTGTGGTGCGGTTGCCGAAACTTCAGCTATTTTAGGCGCATTTATTGCGATTTGCTTTAAAAATTCCGGACCACTAGCTAGTATTGCCGTTTCTCCAGCTTGGTACAAATCGATCGCATGACGATGACCTTGAGTTAACACCTCTTGTGGTAAAAGTTTCTTCTTGTACAAGTCTACCCAATATTGAAACGCCGCTTTCCCTTGGGGAGTGTTAAAAGCCGCTTTGCCTTCAGCATCTAACAAAGTCACCCCCATCTGCACCAAAGACTCAATTACTTCACCCGAATCATGTGGTACGAAAGTCACAAAAAAAGCATATTTCCCAGTTTTTTCCTTAATTTGTTGAGCAAAAACTGCTAATTCCGTGTAAGTACTGGGTACTTTATTAATACTTAACTGTTTTAATAAAGCGGTGTTATAGATAGTTAGCCGCGTGGTGAGATACCAGGGAATCCCAAAACTTTTGCCATTAAGTGTGCTTGCTTTCCATATATTCGGCAGATAGAAGGAGCGTGTTTCGTTTGGGACTTTGGCATCCAAATTCAACCAGGCATTTCGTCCTGCAAGTTGAGATGCAAAATCCGGATTTAAGTTCACAACATCAGGTGGCGTTTTTCCGGATACAGCTGTTAAAATTTTGTTCTCCATCGCTGCCCAAGGTACATCAACCCAGTTCACCTTTATACCGGGATTTTGTGTTTGAAAAGTCGCAATTAAGCTTTGAAAGTAGTTGGTAAATTGAGGTTGGAGTTGCATTGTCCAAAACTCAATACTTGCCCCTGAAGAAACTTGTTTTGTACTTGTGCCGACATTACCTGTGCTACAGCTGACAATCCAACTGGTTAATAAGCCAAGCAGGACATAAACACTAAATCTTTTTAACTTTTGAATTTGAATCATCGTACTAATTGCTAATTGCTAATTGCTAATTGCTAATTGTCCCCCTTGTCCCCCTTGTCCCCCACTCCCCATTCCCCAAACTAAATTCTCTACTAAACAGTGCGACACGAAAAACTGTGGTTAAAAATTTCCAGAAATTCTTTAGCAAATCAAATAAAGGAGTCGGGATAGAACTTGCTCCTGAACGGGTGAATATAGCTCAACTACGCAAGCAGCCTCAAGGCTTAAAATTAGACTCCTTAATATCAGTGCCAGTTCCAGAAGGCATTTTTGTTGATGGTCAAATTGGCGATCCTGCTGCAATGGCAGAATTAATTCAGCAAGCGCTAGCTGAAAGTAAAATTAAAGCTTCTCGCGTTGCGACTGCTGTACCGGGACGAGAATCAATTATACGTTTGATACCAGTGCCGGCTGAGTTAGATGACAAAGAACTGCGGGAAATGGTGCTTAACCACGAAGCTGGTTTGTATTTGCCTTATCCCCGTGAAGAAGCTGATGTTGATTATCAGAAACTTGGATACAAAGTAGATGAAGATGGCATTGAGAAAGTAAATGTGCTTTTAGTAGCCACTCGTAAAGATATCACTGATTCTTATGTAAGTACGTTTGAGCAAGCGGGATTGCAAATTGATGTTTTAGAAATTAGCAGTTTTGCTTTAATTCGGACAATTCGCGAAAAATTGCGGCAATTCGGACCCCAAGAAGCAGCAGTGTTAGTTGATATCGAATTCGACAATACAGAAATTGCGATTATTATCAATGGAGTACCTGAATTTACACGTTCAGTACCGATAGGCACTTATCAAATGCAAACAGCTTTGTCAAAAGCAATGAATTTGCCAGCGTCACGAGATACCCAACTGTTGCAAGGCATGATTATTCCGACAACACCGATGGAACCTGGGGGAAAAACTGGTGTTACTGGCATTAATCCTGGTATGGCAGCGATGGTGCGAGAGTTGGGACTATTAACAGATGAAGTGCGTCGTTCAATCGATTTTTATCTCAATCAAGCTGAAAATTTGGAGGTAGCAGAGATTATGCTAGCAGGTTCGGGAGGTGGACTGGGGCAGTTAAATGAGTTTTTCACCCAAAGATTAAGTTTACCAACTACCCAAATCGATCCAGTGGTTGCGCTGTCGTTGGAAATTGACGAAGAAAAATACCCCTTGGTGCAACGTCCTGGATTAGGAATAGTGCTTGGTTTAGGAATGCGGGAAACATAACAAAATGTACAGTTTAGACGTTAATTTTCTTAAAGACCGCGCACCTCAGCCGAAAAATAAGGGCAAGAAACCAAGACAGGCAATTTCTCTTGGTGATTTAACACCGATATATATAGGAGCTACTGTTGGTGTGATTTTCCCGGCTTTGGTGGGGGGTGGATGGTGGTTTTTGCAAGGGAAAAATAGTGAGTTAGGGGAGAATATAGCCAAACTAGAGCAACAAAACCAACAATTAGAGTCGCAAGTTGGGAATATTAACAAAATCAAGGAAGAAACGAACAAAATTAAAGCAGAGACTCAAGCTTTAGTTAGTGTATTTGACCAAATTCGTCCTTGGTCTGCGATGTTGCAAGATATGCGCGATCGCATTCCCGCAACTGTGCAAATTGAAAACATCAAGCAAATCGCACCCACTACCGCTGTTCAAGGGCAACCAGCAGCCAATCCCGCTTCTGGAGTCGAAATTACTGGCTATGCTCGCTCTTTTAACGATGTCAACGATTTTTTACTCAGTCTCCAACAGTCGCGTTTCCTCAAATCCACCGATGGCAAAATTACAACAGCAGAGTTAGTAGATGCCCCCATACCTTCCGGTACTGTTCAACCTGCAAACACTGTATTAATTAAACCACCGCAAATAGTCAAATACACCATTCAATCCATTATGAGTGATGTTCCGGCTTCTCAGTTAACCCGCGAGTTGGAGCAAAAAGGCACAGTCGGATTAGTCAGCCGAATTCGCAGTCTCCAACAAACAGGAGTCATTTCCAAATGACCTACAGTGAAGATTTAAATTTTGGTGAACAAGACGGAGGGTTTGAGGCGGCTGGTTCTGCTTATCCTACCGCATTCGGCATTACCTTCACACCAAAAATCATTGGCATCTTGCCAGCGGTTTTGGGTTTGGGGGTAGCAGCTTTTATGCTTTTTAACTTAGTCATGCCGGCTTGGGACACCTTTCAACAACAGCAAACAAAAAGCCAAGACTTAGATTCGCAAATTCAGCAAAAGAATACCAATATCCGACAAATTGGCAAAGTTAAAGAAGAATTAGCGCAATCAAAACAGCAACAAATCCAAGTTTTATCTTTATTTGCCAATGAGAAAACCTTGGATACATTGCTACTCGATTTGAATCGCTTAGTTGAATCTGGTAATGCTCAAATTCCGGCAAATGCAGTTAAAGCCAAATTGAAAAAGTTTGCCCCATCTGGAGAGAAACCAGAACCGATTATCGATAGTAGTTTGGGACCACTGGTAAACGGCAAGTTAAAACGTAGCACTATTAATATTGAAATTCAAGGAACCTATGAACAAACACAATCGATTTTCCGCAATATTGAACGTTTACAGCCTTTGTTGTTAGTTAAAGATTATCAATCAACTTTGGCACCAGAACCTGCTGTTGAACCAGGTAAAAGCGTGCGTCGAGTTGGTCCTGCACCGATTACTACATCCTTTGTATTACAAGCCTTGATGCCACTTAATGCCGAGGAAGTAGCAGCAGCAACCAAAGCGAAGAAGTGAGATTCTCGCAAAGCCCTCAGGCTGGAAGCCTGGGGCTACACGGACAAAGCCCACCTTCGTGGGCTGGATTTCTTAGCCCACGAAGGTGGGCTTCGTAAGATTAGCCCCAG
>NZ_JAOWRF010000014.1 GCF_025753815.1 Plectonema radiosum NIES-515
GTAGTAGTAGTAGTAGTAGTAGTAGTAGTAGTAGTAGTAGTAGTAGTAGTAGTAGTAGTAGTAGTAGTAGTAGTAGTAGTAGTAGTAGTAGTAGTAGTAGTAGTAGTAGTAGTAGTAGTAGTAGTAGGCGGGTTTTGTCTGTGTAGCCGCGATTTTTAATCGCCAGGGCTTTATTCTAAAACGTGATGATATTCTTTTTGCTTCGGTGATCGCATCCCACCGCAGTCTCAGTAAAATCGCTAGAATGCACGAAATAAAGCGATACGAGGTTGCGGCAAATGCTCAGGCGACTTTGGCGGTGGCTAAAAAGGTCTTTAGTGCGTTTATTTAATAGTAAGTCTCCACCGTTGCGAAAACGCAAAATCGTAGAACCACCAGAACAGCCGACATATACAGAGTATTATGAATCGTTAGCATGGTTGGAGCGAGGGAATGGGCAAGTAATGGCAGGAGCTTTTGTGGGTGCGATCGCTTCATTCGACAAAGCTATAGAAATCAAACCTGACTTTGAATCAGCTTGGTATAACCGGGGTATTGCGCTGGGTAACTTAGGGCGATTTAATGATGCGATCGCATCTTACGACAAAGCCATAGAAATTAAACCTGATAAAGAGGAAGCTTGGTGCAATCGGGGTGTTGCGTTGAATGATTTAGGGCGATTTAATGATGCGATCGCATCTTACGATAAAGCTATAGAAATTAAACCTAACTCCGATGAGGCTTGGTATAACCGGGGTATTTCGCTGAATAAATTATGGCGATTTAATGATGCGATCGCATCTTACGACAAAGCCATAGAAATTAAACCTGACAAAGAGGAAGCTTGGTGCAATCGGGGTATTGCGCTGAAAAATTTAGGATGCGATGAAGAAGCGATCGCATCTTACGACAAAGCCATAGAAATTAAACCTGATAACAAGGAAGCTTGGAACAATCGGGGTATTGCGCTGGATAACTTAGGGCGATTTAATGATGCGCTCGCATCCTACGACAAAGCTATAGAAATTAAACCTGACTTTGAACCAGCTTGGAACAACCGGGGTCGTACGCTGGTTGACTTAGGACGAAATGAAGAAGCGATCGCATCCTACGAAAAAATGAGTTCCTACGACAAAATTAGCAAAACAATCACAATCTACAAAAATCCCGCATAAATCAGCAAGGCAGGACTTACGCAACTGTCACAACCAAAGCGAATGGGAAGGGGTATGAAACGGTGACGCTTCAGTAGCGTAGTGGTTTCCATGTGAGGTTGGTGAGGAAATAAATCGGGTGTCTTAAGCGCAGGCGATCGCTCGCCCGTAGTGGAGTGTTCGAGACCCTACAATAGGAGAAGCAGGACTTTGGGTGTTTCTAACATTGAATCAAGGCATGTGTCGCAAAGCTCGTATCCAGAGAAATCATATCGGCCCTTGCATGTTGGTCTGGCTTAGGCTTAAAGACTTAGCGTATAAAACTTGTCTTACTATTTATCAATTAAAGTACGGATTACTCTCAAATTATCTCATTCAACAATTGAAACGTCCCGTCCTTCCCATGTTTTTGGTCTAGCTATGAAGACGCGATCGCCTGTGCCAGTTGCGTAAGTCCTGTTAGGATGAATCGTAAAGACGATCAGAACGGAACGTCTCTACAATATGTCAAATTTATCGACGTGTATTGTCAAATCCCAAGCGACAATATGCAATGCCGGAAATCTTGCCCTGAAACTCTTACCATACGCGGGTTTATCCGTTGCTGGTGGCATTGCTACCAAAATTCTCCCTTTACTTCAAGACGGGAGGTTCATGTTGAATTTCACCCAAAAAGGCAGGATGCGAAGCCTCCTCGAAGATATACCGGTGCATATTGTTCTGAATCAACATGTGGGATTAATCGGTGCTGCTTTGCACGCAGCTAGGTTATAACAGCTGGCAGCATAAGTAGTATTCGCATCTCCAAAAGCAACAACTATGACAATGAAAGTTTTCTTACCATTAATCGCTGCCGCAACTTTTGTCAGCAGTACATACAGGGTAGTTGAAGCGCGTAAATCTCAACTTCCGGTTTCTCAAGGGCAAACAGTTGATGCTCAGGTATCACAATGGAAATTATTCACCGCACCAGATGGACGTTTTACCATTTTGATGCCAGGAATGCCCAAAAGAGTTACCCAAACTCAAAAAACATTCATGGGAGAAATTAATTTAGAAGTTTTTCTCGGACAACCACCGAAACAAGAAGTAGCATATGTAGTTGCTTTTAATGACTTTCCCCATAGTTATGGTCAAATGACCAGTTCTCAAGAAATCCTCAATAATGCACAGGAAATGGCTTTAAAGACTACGCAAAGTAATTTAATTGGAGCGCGAGATATTCGTAGTTCTAACGGTCATCCAGGCAAAGAAATTAAGTATATAAATTCTGGTGGCAAAATCACTCTTAATAGAATGTATTTAGCTGAGGGACGCTTGTATCAAGTAATGGTGATAACGACTAAAAAACAGCAAAAGTATTTAGCAAAAAGCATTAGGGGGTATTTAAATTCCTTTAATGTTGTATTGCAAAAGTGAGATTATATTCGTAGTGAAGACTTAAGTCCTCGTCTTATAAGATAAGGACTGAAGTCCTCACTACAGGCAAAGCAGAGGTAACTTATGAGCGAACTACAGACAAAATTACCAACTGATATTTGGGTTGCA
Organism: Plectonema radiosum NIES-515; assembly: GCF_025753815.1. GTDB lineage: Bacteria > Cyanobacteriota > Cyanobacteriia > Cyanobacteriales > Nostocaceae > Hassallia > Hassallia radiosum_A. The sequence continues at coordinate 2,682 of NZ_JAOWRF010000014.1, forward strand.
GCGACTTGGGATGAATATATTCAAGCAATTGAGAATCCGGCTTACGAAAAAGCCAAGGGTTATTATCACAATGGACAAATGAGGATTGAAATGACACCACTCGGTAATGACCACGCTAGCGACCACGGAATTATCATGTATGCCGTTTACCTGTTTGCCAGTATTAAAGGCATTGCTTTGAATGGCAAAGATAACTGCACCTACCGGAAAACAGGCTTAAAAGATGCTCAACCTGATGTATCTTACTACATTGGTGACAACGCTGATGTCATTCCTTATGGAACTTCAATTATTAATCTAGATATCTATCCAACACCGACTTTAGTAATAGAAGTTGCTAACACCTCCCTTGCTGATGATAAAGGTGAAAAACGTCTTTTATATGAGGATTTAGGAGTAGCAGAATACTGGATTCTCGATGTACAAAATGTCCAAGTTATTGCTTTTACTATTGAAAATAATGGTAGTAGACGAATTACTCAATCTCTGGTATTACCTGGATTGGAAATTTCCCTATTAAATGATGCTTTGCGACGTACTCGTCAAATGAATCAAAGTTTAGTATGTGCTTGGTTATTAACTCAATTTCAGAAATAATTAATTCGCAACCGTCGTAGTAGTCTGTCAATTTGATTTTGAGGGATTGTTTGTACTATCCGAAACCTCGTAGAGACGCGAAATTTCGCGTCTCTACATCCTTCATTTTTATGTTGACAGACTAGTAGAGACGTTCAGTCCGGAACGTCTCTACAGTATGTGGATTTGCGCTCCCATGATATTACTTACTTGAAAATCAAATCCAAACGTTGCTGTGATGCTTTCAATGCTTCTTGGGGTGAACTTTTACCCAGCATGACAGATTCTACAGCTCGACCTAAATTTTCGGAAACTCGATTGTAACCGGAAAAAATCGGACGCGATCGCCCATATTTAGCTTGATCCAAAAATACTTTCATTGCCGGGTCTTTTTTGACAAATTCCTGATATTTTGCACTTTGACGCGATTTCAAATTCACGGGTAAATAACCTGTTGCCATTGCCCACTCTGTTTGAAACTCTTCACTCAAAACATACTCAATAAATTTAAACGCGGCTTTTTCTTGCTTTTGCGTGGTCTTAAAAACGAACAGATTCTCACCGCCAATGCTCGTAGCAGGGCGTTGCCCGACCGGAATGGGAAAAACGCCAAAATCGATATTAGATGCTTTAAATTGTCCTAAAGTCCAGCTTCCAGTCAATTGCATCGCTACTTTCCCCGCAAGTAAAGCGTCTGTCTCATAACCGCGTTCTGCACCAGATAATATCGCGGAACCGTCAGTAATTAAATCACGCCAAAATTGCAAACCTGCGATCGCTCCAAAATTCTCCGTCAAGTCAATCGCTGCCGCATTTTGGGAATCACCACCCACCAATTCACCCCCACCACTCCACATAAACGGCAACCAAATAAACACCGTAAATTCACCTTTTCCCAAAGGTAAAATTATGCCATGTTGGTCTATCCTGCCATCACCGTTTTTATCAATAGTTAATTTCTTCGCAACTTGCCGCAACTCCTCCCAAGTCCGGGGTAATTCTGTAATCCCCGCTGCTTTGAACAAACTAGGACGGTAAAAAACGCCAATATTATTAGTAGCAAAGGGCACAGACCAAATCTTGCTGTTGAGTTCCATCGTGGCAAACAAAGCTGGGTCGATTTCCTTTTTTACCGCTGAAGTTTCCAGCATTTCATCCAAAGGTAAAAGTGCATCCAATTCAACTAATTGACCGGCAATTGTCGGATTAAACCATAACAAATCGGGTGTGGCATTTCCCACCACCGCAGCCAAAATCTTCGGCATTTGTTGATCTGATTGTCCGACATAAAGCGAATCGACTTGAATATCAAAATGAGTTTGATTAAACTTGTCTACTAGCTTTTGCAATACATCTCGATTTTGCGATGGATTCACTCCTTGCCATAGTGTGACATGGACGACTTTCTGCTGGGTCAGGTTTCGAGAATTAATTTGACATCCCGTTAAACTGAGAACCGCTACGAGTAAAATTAGTAAACGGACGGCTGTCTTGATAATATTGGCTGGGAAAGACACAAGTTTATGGTTTGTGGGGTGATGCGATCGCATGGGCAAACTTATTGTAAAACTTCTCTTTTTAATCTTCTTGTGTGTCTCTGCTACGAGTGCGTGAGACAAAATAATAAAGTCTAGTATTAACAAGTTTAGATTATGGCAGGACATAGTAAATGGGCAAATATTAAACGCCAGAAAGCCGTAGTGGACGCAAAAAGGGGGAAAACGTTCACTCAGGTGTCACGAGCGATTATAGTTGCTGCGAGAAGCGGTGTACCAGATCCAGCTCTGAATTTTCAACTTCGCACAGCGATTGAAAAAGCGAAAGCGGCAGGTATACCTAATGAAAACATAGAACGAGCGATCGCCAAAGGTGCAGGTACTTTTGGGGGAGATAATACCAGTTTAGAAGAAATTCGCTACGAAGGTTACGGTCCTTCTGGTGTCGCAATCTTAATTGAAGCTCTCACAGATAATCGTAACCGTACAGCCGCAGACTTACGCGCAGCTTTTAGTAAAAATGGCGGGAATTTGGGTGAAGCAGGTTGCGTTAGCTGGATGTTTGAACAAAAAGGTGTGTGTGTGGTGGAAAATGTAGTTGATGAAGAACAGCTTTTAGAAGCATCCCTGGAAGCCGATGCCGAGTCTTATGAGATGACCTCAGATGAGATAGCAGAGGTGTTTACCCAGGTAGCAAATTTAGAGAATCTCAGTCAAAGGTTGAAAGCAAAAGGTTTTCAAGTAACGGATGTAGAATTGCGCTGGATTCCCAGTAATAGTGTAGATGTTACCGAGCCAGATCAAGCGCGATCGCTTATAAAGTTAATTGATACTTTAGAAGGCTTGGATGATGTCCAAAATGTCACCGCTAACTTTGACATGAATGAACAACTCATGGCTGCGATTATGGCTTAGTGTATTGTTTGCAGGTGCATCTATGGCAAACATTAGGCGTAAATAGCGCCTATTTTTAGTAGTGTCCTGAATGTGTAGAAAGTTATGATGGAATGCGATCGCTTGATTTAATTTGCCTGTTTTTCTGCGGCTTGTCGTACCATATCAATGTTCAATTCCAAAGCCTCCGCGATTTGTTCTGTACTCAATCCCAACTTCAACAATCGGGGAACCGCTTCTAACTTACCTTCTTGCTTACCTTCTTGCTTACCTTCTTGCTTACCTTCTTGCTTACCTTCTTCTTTTGCTTCTTGATAAACCCTTGTATTTCTGATAACATCCAAACCTAACATAGCTTCTACCTCTTCCCGGCTTAACCGGGGAAATTTATAAATAACTACCGTCTCAATAAATTCTATAATTTCTTGCTGAGTAAGTGCATTAGTCAACTGCCGTCTTGCTTGTTCAATTAACTGTTTAGCTTTTGCGGCTGTGCGACTTTCACGACAGACAACTAACTGTACAATACCAACTCCAATTGAAGTATCTGCGGTTTCCCCTAATTCATTTAAATATACACGCTGCACTTGGGGGCTGTTTAGTAACAAACTATACGGCTTAGTTTCATCAGGTTCCAGACTGCGACGGGGAAATATAACAACTGCACGCCAATCATTCACAGATTGGTATTGATATAGATAGAGAAAAATTTCTGCAAAGACTCGCTGGTAGAAAGCTTCGTCTTTTTGAAACTGTACCTCAAGGAAATAAATGAGTTGATTGGGATTATTAGGCGTAGGTAAAAATACTCCATCCAGGCGAAAGGCTTGTTGTTTCAGTTCGATAGAAGTAAATTGATAGCTGTTAGCGACAGTTCCAGGCTGACCAATTAATTCAAAAAATACGCTCGGAAAAGCTTGAAATAGACGATAGAAAAGGGTGTCAGTTTTCACTTCTTTGCTAAGATCACAGTTTCCCAATGGATTTTACAGCATATTGAATACACGTAGAGACGATTCTGTGCTACGTCTCTACAAGGTTTTCGGTTTTATATATGTACTTCATTAAATCTGCTGAATGCGCGATCGCAACTTGCGGAGCGCTAGCTGTTATTGTCAAAATGAAGAAAGATGAATAATCTTATTGTTTCTTTAATTTTTCTTAACAATGACGCTGACTCAAACCCTTTCCCCAACCCAAATACCCAGAGAAAACCAGGGATATGAATATGATTTAGTGATTGTTGGCGGTGGGATAATAGGCTTAACCCTAGCCGCTGCGTTGAAAGATTCTGGCTTAAATGTGCTGCTAATTGAAGCGAGAGTGGAATCAGCAGCAGTTGCCAAAGGACAAGCTTACGCAGTTCACATGCTTTCAGCGTTAATTTACCAAGGAATTGGCATTTGGGAAAAAATATTGCCCCAAATCGCTACTTACCGCCGCGTTCGCCTTTCTGATGCCGATTACCCGAATGTGGTAGAATTTGCCACAACCGATATCGGAACCTCAGATTTGGGTTATGTGGCAGACCATCAAGCACTATTGCAGCCATTGCAAGAGTTTGTCAAAGAATGCCCAAATGTAACTTACCTTTGTCCGGCAGAAGTGGTAAACACTGAATATCAGCAAGATGTAGTCGCGATAGATATCAAAATTGCTGGGGAATTGCGGACAATACGTAGTAAATTATTAGTTGCAGCTGATGGAGCGCGATCGCCTATTCGTGAAGCCGCAAAAATCAAAACTCATGGCTGGAAATATTGGCAATCATGTATCGTCGCATTTGTCAAGCCAGAAAAACCACATAATGATACCGCTTACGAAAGATTTTGGTCAAGTGGTCCCTTTGCGATTTTACCTTTACCGGGGAACCGCTGTCGAATAGTTTGGACTGCACCCCACGAAGAAGCAAAAGCTTTGTGTGCCTTAGATGACGAGCAATTTTTAAAAGAATTAACTCGGCGTTATGGCAATCAAATGGGCAAGTTAGAATTACTAGGCTCGCGCTTTGTTTTTCAAGTGCAACTTATGCAAAGTTCGCGCTATGTTCTCCCCAGATTAGCATTAATTGGTGATGCAGCGCATAATTGCCATCCCGTCGGCGGACAAGGTTTAAATCTGGGCATTCGTGATGCAGCAGCTTTAGCGCAGATATTAGAAGAAGCGAAAGCAACAAATCAAGATATCGGCGACATTCGCATCCTCAAACGCTATCAAAGTTGGCGTCAGCGAGAAAATCTAACAATTTTAGGTTTCACTGATTTGTTAGATCGAGTATTTTCTAACAACTTCTTACCAATAGTTTTAGCTCGTCGCTTTGGTTTATTAACTATGCAGAAAGTACCTCTGTTAAAAATATTCGCTCTCAAGTTAATGATTGGGATGAAAGGACGTACTCCAGAAATAGCGCGACGCTAAAACGAGATAGCGATCGCATCTATTAAAAACCGTATTTGGATTTGAGGAAGCGATCGCATCTGCTTCGTAGTGAGCGGTTTACCGCTCTTGGATTTTAACGGCTTAAGCCGTTACTACGTTAAGGAGCGTTTATTTATGCCCATCTATTTAATTAAAAACTTAAGTATCGGCTAATTATCCAAACCAGATTGACTCTACTCTTGCTTCTGAATAGAATCTGACAAATTCTTCGCCAAATTCATAAAATCTGAAGGTATCATTATCACAGTGGTGGTGTTGTTTTCTGCGCCTATTTCTGTTAGCATTTGCAGTCTTCGCAATTCTAAAGCTGCGGGATTTTCCATAATCGCTTTGGAAGCTTCAGATAACTTAATTGAGGCTTCTTGTTCTGCGGCAGCTTTAATTATGCGAGCGCGTTTTTCGCGAATTGCTTCGGCTTCTTTTGCCATTGCGCGTTGCATTGCTAGGGGAATTTCCACATCTTTCATATCTACCCGTTCAATGACAATTCCCCACGGTTCAGTGATTTCGTCTACAATTTCTTGGACTTTGGTGTTGATTTTGTCACGATTTTGTAAAACATCATCTAATATATTTTGACCCACAACGTTGCGTAAAGTAGTAAGAGCGGTTTGATAAACAGCAAATTCGTAGTTTTCTACTTTATTAATCGCTTTGGATGGGTCAAGAATTCGGTAATAAAGAACCGCACTCACTTTAATTGTGACGCTATCTGCCGTTACAGTTTCTTGAGGTTCAACATTCACCGTTTTCGTGCGAATATCAATTTGGGCTTTTTGGTCAATTACTGGTAATATCCAATATAATCCGGGTCCGCGAACTCCATTTATTCTTCCCAGGCGAAAAATAACACCGCGTTGATATTCTCGGTCTAGCTTGAAGCCGGCAAGAAATATTAAAAAAGCAAAAAATGTACCTGTAAGTAGTCCCATTTTGTCACCTAACTAATATATAAATAGCTCTATTTTATACCTTTGATAGATGTAGTGACAGCAATTGTATGGGGAATCTAGGAAAAATAGCGATCGCACTTCGTAATTAAAAGCGCACATGCTCCCATTAAATTTCCCGTAAATAGCCATCATGAACTGGGTACAGCAATAACTCATGAAAAATTTTTCCCCTTTTGTAGGCTTGAGGGTTGAACTCAGTTGGAAAAACAACTGTGGTAATTTATGATACCGAGATTTTGGGTTCGCGGAAATTATTCGCCAACCATCTTTTTTGTCCAAAGTCCAAATAAAATCAAAAGTCTAAAAAAATTAAGAATTGCTCATTCTGTCCACGAGTAGTGCTAAAGTTTCAAGAAATTCATCTGAAGTTTTCAGCGGGTATCAATGCTGAAGAAGTTACAGAAAAGACAACTTTCTATAATTGCGGGTGCAGGACTGTGTGCCTTTTTGGCTGGCGCTATAGTTAGTGCTCCGGAGATCGGAAAATCTGTGGGACAATGGATAAAACTGTCCAAAAGTCCACCAGAACAGATATCTGAAGCAACCAAAGCTAAATCAGTGGTGCTACCATTGGTGTCACAATTGCCACAAGAACGAGCGGGAAAACTAGAGGCGATCGCCAAAGACTCGAAATCACCAGATAGAAATCGCGCTCGTTATCTTTTGGCAAGTGATTTGATTGAAAGCAAAGACGGGAAAAAAGCGCTATCGTTACTCGAAGGACTGGAAAATGATTATCCACAACTAGCACCCTATGTTTTGCTCAAACAAGCACAAGCACAGGATTTATTAGGTAAAGATGGTAATGCCTCAGATATTAGACGAAAAGTGATCAAGCAGTATCCCAAAGATGTTGCTACAGTCAAAGCCTTGTATCTGATTGCCCTACCAGATACCCAAGAAGCAGCGATCGCTCAATTTCCTTCCCATCCCCTAACTTGGGACATTATTCGCAAGCGCTTAGAAGAAAATCCCAATCAACCCAAATTAGAATTAATTCTGGCAAAATATACTTTTGACCAACCAGGAATAATTAGCGTGTTGGATCGGTTAGTTAGTAACTCCACAGATCCGACACAGGTGGAAGCGGAAACTTCCCTCAAACCAGAAGATTGGGAAATAATTGGTACAGCTTACTGGGAAAATAACGAATTTACCAAAGCAGCTTATGCTTATGCTAAAGCCACCAAAACACCCCGCAACCTCTACCGCACTGCACGAGGATTGCAAGTCGGTGGACAAAAAGAACAAGCGCAAGCTATTTACCAGCAAGTAGTACAGCAATTTCCCCAAGCGACAGAAACCGCTACTGCTTTGATGCGTCAAGCCGAAATGGTAAAATCATCTAAAGATGCCTTACCATATCTTGACCAGGTAATTGCTAAATTTCCAGAGAAAGCTGGTGCTGCACTGATAGAAAAAGCGAAAATTCTCGACAACAGCGATAAAAAAGCAGCAGAGGCAGCGCGGCAATTACTGATAACCAAATATGCCAATTCTGAAGAATCCGCAGAATATCGCTGGAAAATAGCCCAAGAGAAAGCTGCATCGAAAGATTATAAAGCTGCATGGCAATGGGCAGAACCAATTACTACCAAGAACCCAGATAGCATTTTGGCACCAAGAGCAGGCTTTTGGGTAGGTAAATGGGCTACTTTACTAGGCAAACAACAAGAAGCCAAAGCTGCGTATGAGTATGCGATCGCTCAATATCCTTACTCTTATTATGCATGGCGATCGGCGGCAGTTTTGGGGTTAAATGTCGGCAACTTTAACAATGTCCGTCAGCTAAATCCAGAAGTAGTTTTATCAGGGCGCCCAGTACCTCCCGCAGGTTCGGAAACCTTCAAAGAATTATATCTCCTCGGTCAAGACCGTGATGCCTGGTTGCAATGGCAAACAGAATTTGTGAACAAAATGCAACCAACGGTAGCAGAGCAATTTACAGAAGGTTTGATGCGGTTAGCACAAGGAGAAAACAAACTAGGAATTGACAAAATTTCTAAATTAGAAGACCGAGAAATACCAGAAGAAAAAGCTCAGTATCAAGCTCTCAAACAACAGATTATCTACTGGCAAGCTCGTTATCCCTTTCCTTATCTGAATGAGGTTGAGAAGTGGTCGCAACAGCAGAAAATGAATCCTTTGCTGGTGACTGCTGTGATGCGTCAAGAGTCTCGGTTTCAGCCAAAAGTTAAATCTACTGCTGGTGCTACTGGTTTGATGCAAGTTTTACCCAGTACAGCCAAATGGATTGCACCACAAATCAAGATGGATAGTCAAAAAATTGACTTGGAAAACGAGAGTGAAAACATCATGTATGGTACTTGGTATTTGGCTCACACCCATCAGCAATATCAAAATAACTCACTTTTTGCGATCGCATCTTACAACGCAGGTCCGGGTAACGTCAGCAAGTGGTTGCAAACTTTATCAAAAGACGATCCTGATGAATTTGTCGAAGCAATTCCCTTTGACGAAACCAAAAATTACGTGCGTCAAGTATTTGGCAACTACTGGAATTATCTGAGACTTTACAATCCCGAAGTTTCTGCCATAGTGTCAAAATACTCAGCCGCACATCCGGAATTGCCGAAGTAGGGGATGAGGGGGATGAGGGGGAGGAGGGG
>NZ_JAOWRF010000324.1 GCF_025753815.1 Plectonema radiosum NIES-515
CTCCCCTATGGGTATCCCTACCTTCATACTCGCCTCTGCTTCCCCGGCACGACGCCGTTTGTTGCAAACTGTTGGAATTGAGCCGACTGTTTGCGCTAGTGATTTTGATGAGTCGCAAATCCAACTCAGTGAGCCAGGACAATTGGTGGAAACTCTTGCTCAGTGTAAGGCAGAAACTGTAGCGCCTCAGTTTGCATCAGGTTTGATTATGGGTTGTGATTCGGTTTTGGCTCTTAATGGTGAGATTCATGGTAAACCAGCAGATGCATCTGAAGCGATCGCTCGTTGGCAAATCATGCGAGGTAATTTTGGCGATTTGTATACTGGTCATGCTTTGATTGACAAAGACCAAAATCGGACTTTAGTCAAGTCTCAGGTAACAAGAGTTTATTTTGGGAAAATGAGCGATCGCGCAATTCAAGCTTATGTTGCTACGGGTGAACCCCTCAAGTGTGCTGGTGCTTTCGCTATTGAAGGTTTTGGTAGTTTATTTGTGGAAAAAATTGAAGGGTGTCACACTAACGTGATTGGTTTGAGTTTACCTCTGCTGCGGCAAATGTTGGCGGAACTGGGGTACGATGTGACTGATTTTTGGCGGTAGCCCTCAGGCTAGAAGCCTGGGGCTACACAAACAAAGCCCGCCTGCGCGGGCTAGTTAAGCGTATATTTATAGATAATTGGTCAATTTAATAATATTTCTGTAACCTAGGCTACAAAATAAAGAATACTGTTGCAAAGAGGCTGTCTTATAACTTTACGTTTGCGGAGATGGTGAGTGCGATGTCGGGACGACAACGCTTTGCGAACGCAATAAAGTTACCTGGGAATAGGTAATATTATGTCCGCAACCGTCGTAGAGACGTTCCGTCAAGTGGTAGAGACGTTCCGTCAAGTCGTAGAGACGTTCCGTCAAGTGGTAGAGACGTTCCGTCAAGTGGTAGAGACGTTCCGTCAAGTGGTAGAGACGTTCCGTCAAGTGGTAGAGACGTTCCGTCAAGTGGTAGAGACGTTCCGTCAAGTGGTAGAGACGTTCCGTCAAGTCGTAGAGACGTTCCGTCAAGTGGTAGAGACGTTCCGTCAAGTCGTAGAGACGTTCCGTCAAGTCGTAGAGACGTTCCGATGGAACGTCTCTACAAAGGGCAATAGTAAAATCACTCTGTCTGTAAAGACTAGATAAGCTCTTGTAGTGGAAAAGAGTGATTTTACGGGCTTCTAAAACCATTACATTTATTCCCTAATGAATAATAAAGCGCGTGTCAAAACGATTTTACTGTTGGCAGCGAATCCCAGAGATACTTCTAAACTGCAACTTGATGTAGAGGTGCGGGAAATTGATGAGGGATTGCGACGAGCAAATAAGCGGGAACAGTTTAAATTAGAACAAAAGTGGGCAGTGCGATCGCGTGATTTTTACCGCGCTATTCTCGACACTCAACCGCAGATTGTTCACTTTTGCGGACACGGGACTGCTGAAGATGGAATTATCCTGGAAAATGAGATGAAGCAGACGGTGTATGTACAAGCTGACGCGCTAGGGAGTATGTTTAAGCTGTTTGCTCAAAAGGGTGTCGAGTGTGTTGTTCTCAATGCTTGTTATTCAGAAGTGCAAGCAGAGGCTATTAGCCAATATGTAAAATATGTCATTGGCATGAATAAAGCTGTGGGTGATAAAGCAGCTGTTGCCTTTGCTGTGGCATTTTACGATGCTCTAGGTGCTGGGGAAGATGTGGAGTTTGCCTATGAATTAGGTAAATCTCAGATGATAGGTTTTTTGGAGCATCAGACTCCGGTTCTGAAGAAAAATCAGTTAACTGATGTCTCGACTACTTTTGAAACAGAAGTTATTCCACCCAACCCTTACCAAGGATTGTCTGCTTTTGGGGAAGAGGATGCAGCCTTCTTTTTTGGACGGGAGACTTTTGTGAATGAGTTAGTGCAGACGACTCGCAAACAGCCTTTGGTAGGTGTAGTTGGTCCGAGTGGTAGTGGTAAATCTTCTGTGGTGTTTGCGGGATTGATTCCCCAGTTGCGAAGTGAGGGAAACTGGCTGATTTCATCTTTCCGTCCTGGGAATCAACCATTTTATCAACTTGCTTATGCGTTGGTGCGTCAATTAGAGCCAGAACTGAGTGAAACTGGACTACTGCGGGAAGCTGCGGGACTGGCAGGTGATATGCAGCAAGGTAGAATTACTTTGGAGCAAGTAGCGTCTCGCATCAAAGAACGCAACGGTGGTAAACGTCTGTTGTTAGTTGCAGACCAATTTGAAGAACTTTATACGCTTTGCCAGAAGGAAGAACAAGAACGCTTTGCTGATGCAATGCTCTCGGCTATTTCTTTAGAAAATCTGACACTGGTTTTCACTTTACGAGCTGACTTTTATGGTTATGTGCTTTCCTACCGTCCCTTTCGGGATGCGTTGCAGCAGTTTACACCTCAGTTGTTGAGTTCGATGAAACGGGAGGAATTAGAAGCAGCGATCGCACTACCGGCACAAAAGTTAGAGGTGCAATTAGAAGGGCAACTGACGCAACGAATTTTGGATGATGTGGGACAAGAACCGGGTAACTTGCCTTTGTTGGAATTTGCTTTAACTCGACTGTGGGAGAAGCAAGAAAACCGGGTGTTAACTCACCAAGCATACGATGAAATTGGGGGTGTGAAGAAAGCGATCGCCAATCATGCAGAACAGGTTTATCAAAAACTTAGTGAATTACAGCAAAAACAGGCAGAGCGAATTTTTGTGCAATTAGTGCGTCCTGGGGAGGGAACGGAGGATACTCGACGGATTGCGACTCGTGGGGAGGTTGGGGAAGATAATTGGGGCTTGGTGAGTTATTTAGCGGGATATCAAGCGCGGTTGGTGGTGACAGGACGCCGCGAAGACCTCACCCCGTCCTATCGGACACCCCTCTCCTTGCTAAGGAGAGGGGATGGGGGTGAGGTCTCTTTGAGCCAAAAAGACCTAACCCCCCTGCCCCCTTCCCTGCGAGGGAAGGGGGAGACGGATTCTCTTAGCCCCTCCCCCAGTAGGAGAGGGGATGGGGGTGAGGTTTCTCCGGAAGATACAGTAGAGGTGGTGCATGAAGCGCTGATTAGGGAATGGGGAACTTTGCGAAAGTGGATAAATGCTAACCGTCAGTTTCGCACTTGGCAAGAACGGTTGAAAGTGGCATTACGAGAGTGGAAAAATGACAACCATGACTCTGGGGCTTTGTTGCGTGGTGTGCCGTTGACTGTGGCAGAAGATTGGTTGCACAAGCGTGCGGAAGAAATGACGCAGGAGGAGCAAGATTTTATTGCAGTTAGCGGACAGCAACGGGATAGGGAGAAGCGGCAACGCGATCGCACACGGCGACTGGCAATTATCGGGCTAAGTAGCTTCTCTATAGTATCCTTGGGTTTAGCAGGTTTAGCCGGTGTAAACTGGCGGAGTGCCGCGATAGGTGAAATTAATTCTCTTGCTAATACTTCAGATATACTTTTGGAATCAGAGCCGCAAGAAGCCTTAAAAACCAGTTTAAAAGCTGTTGTGCAAATGCGGCGTACACCTTGGGTAGACGCAAATACCCGAACGCAGGTCAAACTGGCATTAATGCGTACAGTTAACAGCGTGAACCCACTAAACATCTTGGGAGGGCATAAAAGCTGGGTATATGGTGTCAGCTTCAGCCCGAATGGCAAGATGCTGGCTTCTGCAAGTTCTGACAAGACGGTGAAATTGTGGGATACCTCTACCTACAAACAAATTAAAACCCTAACTGGGCATACAGGTGAGGTTAATGGCATCAGCTTCAGCCCGGATGGCAAGATGCTGGCTTCAGGTAGTCGCGACAAGACGGTGAAACTGTGGGATACCTCCACCTACAAAGAAATTAAAACCCTCGCTGGGCATAAAGAGTGGGTTACTAACGTCAGCTTCAGCCCGGATGGCAAGATGCTGGCTTCAGGTAGTCTCGACAAGACGGTGAAACTGTGGGATACCTCCACTTACAAAGAAATTAAAACCCTTTCTGGGCATAAAGAGTGGGTTACTGGCGTCAGTTTCAGCCCGAATGGCAAGATGCTGGCTTCAGGTAGTGGTGACACGACGGTGAAACTTTGGGATACCTCCACCTACAAAGAAATTAAAACCCTCACTGGGCATAGAGGATGGGTTAAGGGCGTCAGCTTCAGCCCCGATAGTAAAATGCTGGCTTCAGGTAGTGCTGACAAGACGGTGAAACTGTGGGATACCACCACGGACGAAGAAATCAAAACCCTCACTGGGCATACAGGAGCGGTTATTAGCGTTAGCTTCAGCCCTAATGGCAAAATGCTGGCTTCAGGTAGTGGTGACAATAGGGTCAAACTGTGGGATACCTCCACCGACAAACTAATTACAACCCTCACTGGGCATATAGGAGAGGTTCTTGGCGTCAGCTTCAGCCCCGATAGTAAAATGCTGGCTTCAGGTAGTGCTGACAACACGGTAAGACTGTGGAGATTAGATTTTGATTATTTAGTTAAGGAGGGGTGCGGGTTTATCGACAATTATCTCAAGCCTAATCCGGATGATGAGGATGCGCGGGAGATTAAAAAGGACTTGTGTAAGAGTTGAATGTTGGTTGCGATCGCTTTAATATTAGTAGCGATCGCCCTAGACATAGGCATGTAAATTAATTATGCATTATTCAAAACCCTTGTAGAGACGTAAGCTAGCTACGTCTCTATTTGTTTTCATAGCCACAGCTTACATATTTAGAGCGATCGCCCTTCATATCCTAACCAAACCTTAAAACTTTGTAACGAAAGTTGAAGCATTGGTCACGATCGCTTGTTGTTTGTAACGAAAGTTGAAGTGTTGGTGACAAATGCTTTAATGTTGGTCACGATCCGAAGTGCGATCGTGACCACAGCTTTAACATTGGTAGCGATCGCACTTCGTATCCTAACCACAGCTTTAATTTTTGTAGCGTAGGCGCAGCCCAAACTAGGCATCGCTTGTATGTTTATAATCAAAGCTTTCACATTTGTAGCGATCGCGCTTGTTGTCATAATCACAGCGCGTCCCCTGTAAAAGCCCGACAAGAAAGAAGGGTGCGGCTACACAAACCAAGTCCACCTGCGTGGACTAAATACTCAAAAATTCCTTTAGCCTACGCGTTGGTGGGCTTTTTTCGTATAGCCCCAGGCTTCCAGCCTGAGGGCTTCTATTTGATTATATTACCAGCGCGTTCCGCACTCTTTGCGGTACTCCGTATCGCCCGATCGCCCAAGAGCGATAAACTGACAAATAAACAATATTCCCCAATCACAACATGTCACTAGCTTCTACACCCTCACTGCGATCGCAACAACATCCCTTAATTCGTCAGTTGGCTGATACCATTGAGGCAGCTTGGCACAAGCACCTTGATTTATCACCCTACCATTTGCCCGCAGAGTTGGGATATGTAGAAGGTAGACTCGAAGGTGAAAAACTGACGATTGAAAACCGCTGCTATCAAACACCGCAGTTCCGCAAGATGCACTTGGAACTAGCGAAGGTGGGAACTATGCTAGATATTCTCCACTGCGTTATGTTTCCGCGTCCAGAATACGACATACCGATGTTTGGTTGCGATTTAGTCGGGGGTAGAGGTCAAATTAGTGCTGCGATCGCAGATTTATCTCCGCTTTCACAACGCACTTTACCAGAAGCGTATAACTCTGCACTGTCTGCATTACCTGCACCTAACTTTTCTCAACCCCGTGAATTACCGGAATGGGGAGAAATCTTTTCAGAATTTTGTATCTTTGTTCGTCCCGGTTCTCCAGAAGAAGAAACGCTCTTTTTGTCGCGTGTGCGAGACTTTTTAGATATTCATTGTACGAGAGCGATCGCTTCCCATCCCGCTTCACCAGAACAAGTATTAAAAATCATTGCCGGACAGCATAATTACTGCACCAAACAGCAACAAAACGACAAAACCCGTCGCGTATTAGAAAAAGCCTTTGGTTCAGATTGGGCTGAAAATTATATGACTACAGTGTTATTTGACCTTCCAAATTAATTCTTGGCATTAGGACATACAAAAAAAATAACGTGACAATATCCCAATAATTCTAAATGTGGACTTATTGTCACTTTTTCTGCATAACTATCACTTCAAATGCTGAAAAGTGTTTATCTGTAAGCTGTGCTACGTTTTCCAAAAAATCATGAATGTAGAATTCAAAAAACAACAGTTGAACGGAGACAATAAATAACAGCACAGAAACCAGCGAGTAATTCTACTAACAGTTTGATATAAACTTTCGGAAAGTGTGATGTTGATGATACTCTATATGGTTTAAATTTTTGAGAGTACTTAATTAATAATCACTAGTGTCTAAAAAGCAAAATTTTGATAGGCATGAACTGCATTATGCACTCGCATAGAAGACTCGTAGTCATATCTTGCACCTAACGACTATAAGTCGCGGCTACACATACAAAACCCGCCTACGCGGGTTACAAAATCCTCTATTCTCCTAAAGTCCACCCAGGTGGACTTGGTTTGTTTAGCCGCGACTTTTAGTCGTTAGGGCTTGGCAATTGGTGTAGTTAATTTAGCCGCATAGCAAGTTCCTAAAATTAACCAGGTGTATCTGACCAAATTAAGCAAATCTCTTGATTTGTTGCAACATTTTTATTAAGCTTCCTTACCCGCCAGGGGTTATAAACCCCTGGCTTATAGCCAAAGTCCTCTTAAAGAGGACTAGATATAAATTTTAGTCCATTTTAATGGACTTGAGCTATTAGCCTGGAACTTGCAGTTCCGGGCGGGCTATGGTTCTAATTGAGAATGCTGCAAGATGTAAAGCTGAACGGACTTTAGCTATTAGCTTAAAACTTAAAGATGTATTTAGGCACGAGCTAAATTTTATTTTTGAACACAACTCCGTATTTATTCTAAACAACACTTAGAAATTCTTTAATAACCAGCAAATAAAAAGCGCCATTGTGCAAAGCTGTAGCGTTATTTCATCAGCTTTTTTGGTTCTTCAATCACCACAATTAAACGGACAACATACCATGTCAAGGGTGAATGAAAATTCAAGGTCAAGGGAACAACCACTTGAGCAACCTAAGATTTGGTGGGGTCTTGCTGTTGCCCTACCAGTAGTCATCGCTTCCGGGGTACTAGCTACAGCCAGAATTGAGCAGCTAAAAAAACTCAGCACTTCAGTACCTGTTGCACCAGTTGCGACTAGTATTAGTGCTGTGGGACGCTTAGAACCGCGAGGAGAAGTCATTAAACTATCCGCTCCAACTTCAGGATTGCAAGCGTCTTCACGAGTTGAGCAAATCTTGGTGAAAGAAGGAGAGCGAGTTAGAAAAGGTCAAATAGTAGCGATTTTGGATAACCACGATAGCCAAACAGCAGCAGTGGAAGAAGCCAAAGCAAAACTGCAAGAATCCCGCGCTAATTTAGCCCAAGTCAGAGCCGGTTCACCAAGAGACATTCAAGCTCAAAAAGCGGTAATTGCTCGCATACAGGCTCAATTAAGAGGTGAAGGTGAAGCTCAACAAGCAACGATCGCTCGCATTGCTGCTCAATTAAGTGGAGAAAAAATCGCTCAACAAGCAACGGTTAATCGTCTCGAAGCCGAACTACAAGGACAACGAGACACCTTAAGAGCAACCGTTTCTCGCGTCCAAGCCGAAGCTAACAACGCTCAAGTCGATGCTCAACGCTATAAAACATTATATAAAGAAGGTGCGATTTCTCAGCAGGAATGGGAAAGAAGACGCTTGAGTGCAGTAACTTCTTCTCAACAAGTTGCTGAAAGCCAAGCCAATTTAAGGCAAGCAAAAGCAACTTTACAACAACAACTTGCCGAAGCTAGAGCAAATCAAGTACAAAGTCAAGCCACTTTACAACAGCAACTGATTGAAGCCAAAGTCAACCGTGATAAAACTATCGCGACATTGCAAAGGCAAATTGACGAAGAAAGAGCCAAATTCAACAGACTTTTAGAAGTTCGTCCCACCGACGCGATGATAGCACAAGCTCAAGTTAGTAATGCGATCGCTAACGTCAGAAAAGCCCAAGCAGACTTGAAATTAAGCTACGTTGCCGCACCCATCCCCGGAGAAATCATTAAAATTCACACCAAAGCGGGTGAAAACATGAGTGTAGATGGCATCGCTGAGATTGGAAGAACCGATCAAATGATCGCGATCGCTGAAGTTCCCGAAGACAGCATTGCTAAAGTGCGTCTCGGTCAAAAAGCCACAATTACCAGCGATAACGGCGCCTTTAGTGGGCAATTACAAGGAACAATCGTTGAAGTTGGCAGAAAAATTGGCAAAAAAGACGTCTTAAATACAGATCCAGCAGCAGATGTGGATGCCAGAGTGGTAGAAGTAAAAATCGCCTTACCTCTAGAAGCTAGCCAAAAAGTTGGCGGTTTAACTAACGCCAAAGTAGTAGTTGAAATCAACATCTAGCCATCACCTTCTACCTACAATCTTACTTCTTTCTTCTCCTCCTTGGCGTACTTGGCGCACTTGGCGGTTCGTATTTCTTCTTCACCTTCTCTTTCCCAACAACACAGAAATATATAGTTTAAACACCTATAAAATGAGTCCAAAAATACCTTTAGCATGGCTACAATTAACACGCGAAAAAACTCGCCTTGTCGTCGCTCTGGCAGGAATTGCCTTTGCCGACGTTCTCATGTTTATGCAACTTGGTTTCCGCGATGCCCTGTATTTTAGTAACGTCCGGATGCATAGCAGCTTGCAAGGTGACATTGTTCTAATTAACTCTCAATCTAACGCCGTACTAGCAATGAAAAGCTTTTCACAAAGGCGATTATATAAAGCTTTAGATTTGCCAGCAGTGCAATCAGTTCATCCGATATATTTAGATTACGCCAGTTGGAAAAATCCAGTTACAGGTCGTCCTCGGAGTATTCTCACCCTAGCGATGAACCCAGAAGTTAATGTATTTAACTTACCTGGAGTTCAAGAAAACTTAGATAAACTGAAACTGCCCGACGTAGTTTTATATGACCGTTCTTCAAGAACCGAATATGGTCCAGTTGTAGCTACTTTTGACCAAGGTAAAAATGTCACAGCAGAAGTGCGGGGTAGACAAATTAAAGTAGCTGGATTATTTACTTTAGGTGCATCATTTGGTGCCGATGGTAATTTAATTACTAGTGATGTTAACTTTTTTAGAATATTTAACCATCGACAGCGAGGATTGATTGATATAGGCTTAATTAAATTAAAGCCGGGAGCAAATGCTAACTTAGTTGTGCAACAATTGAGAAGTTATTTACCAAAAGAAATCAACGTTTTAACTAAAGAAGAATTTATCGACTTTGAAAGAAATTATTGGGCAAGCAGCACAGCAATAGGATTTATTTTCACCTTAGGTACAATCATGGGTTTTGTTGTTGGAACCGTGATTGTATATCAAATTCTTTATAGCGAAGTTACAGAACACTTAGCTGAATATGCGACCTTAAAAGCAATAGGCTATACACAAAACTACTTATTATTTGTCATTCTTCAAGAAGCTTTAATTTTAGCAGTTTTAGGATACATGCCTGGATGGGCTTTTACAATGTTTTTATATAAACTTGCTAAAGACGCAACACTTTTACCAGTTTTCATGAGTTTAGATCGTGCAATCATGGTGCTAATTTTAACTATTTTAATGTGCTTTATTTCCGGTGCGATCGCCGTAAGGAAATTAGAAGCTGCCGATCCAGCAGATATATTTTAATTTAACTCCCCGTACAGACGTTCCAGTGGAACGTCTCTACCGCGCTTATAGTACAGACGTTCCGCCGGAATGTCTCTACTGCGCTTCTTGTACAGACGTTCCGCCGGAACGTCTCTACCTAAACCCTAACTTGTTTCAAACTATAATGACAAAACAACCTGTAATCGATATCAAAAATATTAGCCATTACTACGGTAAAGGCTCACTAAAAAAACAGATTTTGTTTGACATAAATTTAGAGATTTATGCTGGAGAAATTGTAATTATGACCGGACCATCAGGTTCAGGGAAAACAACATTATTGAGCCTGATTGGTGGATTGAGGTCTGTACAATCCGGAAGTCTAAAATTTTTAGGTGAAGAACTATCTGGAGCAAGTCAAAGTAAACTGGTAGAAATTAGACGTAATATTGGTTATATTTTCCAAGCTCACAACTTGTTAGGATTCTTAAACGCTAGACAGAATGTGCAAATGGCAGTAGAACTAAGCAAAGAGATTTCTAAGCAACATGCGGTTAATAAATCAGAAGCGATGCTTCAAGCTGTAGGTTTAGATGACAGGATTAATTACTTCCCAGATAATCTTTCTGGTGGACAAAAACAAAGAGTAGCGATCGCTCGTGCTTTAGTGAACCATCCCCCACTAGTGCTAGCAGACGAACCCACAGCCGCTTTAGACAAACAATCAGGACGCGATGTGGTAGAAATAATGCAAACCCTTGCCAAAGAGCAGGGAACCTCTATTTTGCTCGTGACCCACGATAACCGCATTTTAGATATTGCCGATCGCATCTTGGAAATGGAAGATGGTCATTTAGCTCGTAATTCCCAAAGCACCGTCAATAATTATGAGTCAAAAGTTAAACACCACAACTCCTAACTCATAGCTGGTAGCTAATAACTCAGAAATATACACATTTATTACCTAGGAATGTGATTTTTTCCTTCCAGATAGCTTATCGGGTGACGGAGGATTTGCTTGACGACTAGTACGAAAAGTCACATTTACACCTTCATTCGATTGTTCTAGCACCAGCAAAGGCGTAGGTTTAGCCTTTTGATCCCAATGTATATAAGCAATCCTACCTTGAATCGTCGGTTGCCAAGTATCTTGATCTTCAGCAGGGCTAAGATAAGTTTCAATACAATCAATAATTTGGCTGATGCTGGCAGAAGTTGCTTGTGTGGGTAACTTCATTAACCGGATTTGAACCCGAAACAGCACTCGCTTCGCAGGGACTCCCTCTATATTAGTCTCGTACTCTACATCAAAAACCTGATCCACCTGCCGTCCAGAACTATTGGCAACCCCAACAATTCCTTGTTGAGCTTGATTTGGAAGTAGTGCTTGAGAAATTTGATCTTTGACTTTGATTTTTATTTGATTGACGATCGCAAAATGAAACACTTCCTCAGACATCCGCATTCGCAAATAATCCAAATTAAAATCCCGTGAGTTAATCAAATCGGGATTAGTCTCCATTTTTCTAATTGTTTCCAGCGCTAGCTTAAACTTTTTCTCTAGTTCTCGTGCCCGAAATTTTTCAAACTTGATTTTCTTCTCCAACTTCTTCATCTCAAGTTTGCCATATACAATCAAAGCAATCACCGTCAAAGTTAGTAGTCCAGAGGTTACGACTAACAACAATTGTGGTATTTGCTGATTGTTTGCTGGTGCTACTGGCACTTGTTGAATTGCCTTAGTAATTTTTGACCCTGGCGATTGGGCAACAGATATTAAAATAGACATGATTGCAAACATAAATACTTGACTCCTGATTTCTAGGATGCCCAAATCCTTGATGTCATCTTGCGGTATTCTTGTTAAATTTTGACTAAGGGCATTGCAGGG
>NZ_JAOWRF010000361.1 GCF_025753815.1 Plectonema radiosum NIES-515
TCTGGGGAATGGGGAGTGGGGAATGGGGAGTGGGGAATGGGGAAAGGGGAATAGACATCGACCGAATTTAAATATGTGCTATCCAAAACCCTAGAGACGCGAAATTTCGCGTCTCTACATTGTTTTTCACGACGTTTGTCTAATGGGGAACCCTACCCCTACAAGGTAAAAAATTTTATTCTACTCCCTCACTCCCCCCATCCCCCACTCCCCCTCTCCTGAAAAGGGGAGAGCAAAGCTGAAAAAGCGTAATCCCAGAATGATAAGCTAAACAGTGGCATAAAAAAAACGACTTAGGATGAAGTGTTAAATGGGTCTTTCCTTAAGCGCTCCTCATCTCCTACGAGCTGCTCGTGGTGAAGTGTTAGATCGTCCTCCAGTATGGATGATGCGTCAAGCTGGACGATATATGAAAGCATATCGAGATTTACGCGAAAAGTATCCATCGTTTCGCGATCGCTCGGAAATTCCCGAAGTAGCGATTGAAATTTCTTTACAACCTTGGCTAGCTTTCCAGCCCGATGGAGTAATTCTATTTTCCGATATTGTGACGCCTCTACCCGGTTTGGGCATTGAAATGGACATTGCAGAAGGGAAAGGTCCAATTATTCAATCACCCCTCCGCTCTCAAGCACAAATCGATCAACTGCGTCCTCTAGAACCAGAAGCATCCCTGCCATTTATCAAAACAATTTTGCAGGCATTGCGTAGTGAAGTCAACAATCAATCAACCGTGTTGGGCTTTGTCGGGGCACCGTGGACTTTAGCAGCTTATGCTGTGGAAGGAAAAGGTTCTAAAACCTATTCCATAATTAAAAATATGGCATTTTCCGATCCCACAATTTTGCATCAATTGCTGGCAAAATTTGCCGATGCGATCGCTATTTATGCTCGCTACCAAATTGACTGCGGCGCTCAAGTAGTACAAATGTTCGATTCTTGGGCAGGTCAACTCAGCCCCCAAGATTATGACGTTTTTGCTTTACCCTATCAACAAAGAGTGTTTGAGCAAGTCAAGCAAACTCATCCAGATACACCCTTAATTCTGCTAGTTAGCGGCAGTGCAGGTGTACTGGAAAGAATGGGAAAATCCGGTGCGGATATTGTCACTGTAGACTGGTCAATAGACATGGCAGATGCACGGGCAAGATTGGGCAAAGAAATGAAAGTGCAAGGAAATCTCGATCCAGGTGTACTGTTTGGTTCCCAAGAATTTATTCGCGATCGCATTCATGATACCGTTCGCAAAGCTGGTAATTGGGGTCATATTCTCAACCTTGGTCATGGTGTCCTACCCACAACCCCAGAAGAAAATGTCGCTTTCTTCTTTGAAACAGCAAAACAACTGAGTTTAACAACGGTTACTTAAGGTTGTTTGTCGCTAATAGACAACCTATTTGAAAATCAATTATACGTTGCCCGAAACCCTTGATTAGACGTAGCATTGCTACGTCTCTACGTCTTTTATGGAGATATCTAATGGCTAATGGTGAAAATGCGATTAGTCATTAGCGATTATCTTCACTAACTACAGCATTTCATTAATACGAGCGCGAAACGAGTGCGCTTACCTTAGCGTCCCTCTGGGTTTAAAAAAGTCTAAAAATTCACGCAAAGCAGTATTATCTACTATGCAACGAGGCTTTTTGCAGTTAGATTATCAATAATATTTTATAAAGCTTCAGTAAACTTGCAGAGATAATTCGACGATTAATATTTACTTAATATACTTTTAACCTTCAAATAGTAGTCTGGAATTTAGTTAGACCAAGTATTAAATTACACATAAATACTTGTAATCTGATAAATTTCTGTTTTTAACACCAGGGTTTTTGCACTTCGACATCCCATTGAAGATGGGTTGATGCCTTGTGCTTGAAAGCGAGAGAAGTCTAGTTGCGTATCCTACATTTTCTGTCGCTGATGTCAAGTGTTATGCGAATTCTACCAAACGCACCTCAACTCACAATAGCTAATAATTTTTATGGCACCGACAAATCTGACTCCCGGAGATATTGGAATTGTTGGCTATATTACCAACGGTAATCCAGATTCCTTTTCATTTGCGAATTTTGTAGCGATTAACGCAGGTACGATAATTTATTTTACCGATAACGGCTGGACTGGTTCAGCTTTTAGAGGAGTCACTGCAACGGATGCTGACGGTAGCGAGAACTTAATTAGATTTACCGCTAATGCTGATATTCCTGTCGGCACTGTAATTCGTAGCATTGATAGCTCCGCCAATTATACCTGGACAACCTCAACTTCAATTGGAGCCGGAGGCAACTATGCTAATCTAAGTCTAAGTCAAAGTGGTGAGCAAATCGCCGCAGTTCAATCGACTAGCACCACAAATCCGCTTTTTTCAGGCTTCACACCAATTTCTCAAATTGACAACACGGGTACTTTTGAAAATGCAACTAGTGCTAGTGAAGGTAATGTAATTCCCGGATTGTCACAAGCTGGTAATACAGCGGTTCTGTTCAACACTTCAGCGACTTATGCGGCTTTTAATTTAAATACTCTAACTACTGGTACAAAAGCCGAGTGGTTAGCTGCAATTAGCAATCCGAATAACTGGACTTTCAACAACAGTGCTACTAGTTTACCAACTGGTACTATTACTCTGAGTGGTGCATCTGTACCGCTTCCTGACTTAATTATCAACCAAACTGATTCTCCCGATCCGGTGGCTGTTGGTAATCCTCTGACTTATACTTTGAACGTGGGTAATAGTGGTGGGGCAAATGCTAGCGATATCAGTGTAAATTATACAGTGCCCAGTGGGGTGACTTTTGTCAGTACAGATGTTTCTAATAATTTCACGGCAAGCGTTGCCGATGGTGTCGTTACCTTCTCTGGTGGTAGCATTAATTCTGGGGGTAATGCCACATTAAAAGTAACAGTTATTCCTAACTCAACAGGTACTCTCACCAGCGGTACAGCAACTGTAGATCCGCTGAATGCGATCGCAGAAAGCAATGAAAGCAATAATAGTGCGATCGCTATCACCACAACAGTCAATTCTACTTCCACCAACACAGCTCCCACCATTCAGGCTGATATTACCAATACACCCACCGATCCGGAATTAACCACTGCCTTTCTCAGCATTCCTGCAAATAGTTTAGCAGCAAATCCCGCAGCATTTGTCAGCGGTGTAATTAACGATCCGACCGATCCAGCGAGGACATTGGGAATCGAGTTTAATCTGAATGATGCGGAAACTCCAAATAGTTTGACTGTAAATGCAACCAGTAGCAATCAAGCAGTTGTCCGCAATAGCGACTTGACTATTACTGGTACTGCTGACGATCGCAATCTCAAGATTAACCCAGTGGGAGTAGGTTTCAGCGATATTACCGTTACAGTCAGTGACGGTTCTTTAAGCAATTCCTACGTAATTAAATACGGTGCTTCCGCAGCTTCTAATACTCCTGCAACTACCCGCTTTCTTACCGGGACAAGCGATGCATCGACAGCGATCGCGATCGACTCTAATTACGTGTTGGTTGGAGACGATGAAAATCAGGTGCTTCGACTTTACGATCGCAATAATTCAGGTTTACCCGTCAAAGGATTTGACTTTACCTCAGCCTTAGGTTTAACCCAAACCGACGGTAGTGGCAACCTCCGGGAGGTTGATATTGAAGCTTCCGCTCAAATTGGCAACCGTATTTTCTGGTTGGGAAGTCAAAGTAACGCTGCTAGTGGTAATCTGCGTCCTAATCGCTACCGTTTATTTGCCACCGATATATCTGGAACTGGTGCTGACACCAACTTGACTTACGCAGGCAGATATGATAACCTGCGGACTGATTTAATCGCTTGGGGAAATGCCAACGGTTACAACTTTTCTGCCAGCACTGCTAGTGGTAAAATTCCCGAAGATCCTGCTTTAGATGGTTTCAACATAGAAGGTTTAACCATCGCCCCCAATAATACTACAGGCTACGTTGCTTTTCGCGCTCCAAACGTTCCAACAAGCGATCGCACCAAAGCACTGATTGCACCTATTACCAACTTTGCTTCTTTGGTGACAGGAACAGCCACCAGTGCTATTATAGGCGCTCCCATTCAACTTGATTTGGGCGGACGCGGTATTCGCGAAATTAAACGTAACGCTAGTGGGGAATACCTAATCATCGCAGGTCCAGCCGATTCAGCCACAGGAACTGCCCCCAAAGACTTCCGGCTTTACACCTGGACTGGTAATTCTACTGATGCCCCCATCTTACGCGCAGCAGATTTAACCGCGTTAAATTCTGGAGGAAGCTTTGAATCTATCGTTGACTTGCCCAGTTCATTCTCCAACACCAGCCAAATTCAATTATTAGTTGATAACGGGGATACTGTATGGTATAATGACGGGCAGCAAGCTAAAGACTTAGGGCAAAACAACTTTAAGAAGTTCCGCAGTGATATTGTTACCTTAGGCGCTCCCGTTGCTCCTGCTGTTCGCATCCACGACATTCAAGGTGCCGCGCATATCTCCCCCTTGAATGGTCAAGCAGTGAACAACGTTCCCGGTATCGTCACAGCGTTGGTTTCAAATGGCTTTTACCTCCAAGACCCCAACCCCGATAATAATGATGCCACATCAGAAGGCATTTTTGTCTTCACCTCCTCTAGACCAACAGTAAGTGTCGGCAGCTCGATTTTAGTTAGCGGTACGGTGAGTGAGTTCCGTCCTGGTAATTCTGCCAATAACCTCACCACCACTCAGATTTCCGGAACAACGATTACCACAGTGTCAACTGGTAATCCTCTACCAGCTGCCACCATCCTTGGTAACGGTGGAAGGACAATTCCCACTACAGTAATTAGTAATGATGCAGCAGGTGGCAATGTCGAAAATGCTGGTACAGTCTTTGACCCCGCTCAAGACGGCATTGACTTCTACGAAAGCCTGGAAGGAATGCTTGTGCAGGTCAACAATGCCGTGGCTGTGGGACCCACTACTAGTTTTGGCGAGATCCCAATTTTAGCAGACAATGGCGCAAATGCTGGCACTCGCACTGCTCGTGGTGGTATTATTATCCAACCGGGGGATTTCAACCCAGAACGGATTATCATTGATGATGCAATTATCACCAATGAACCACAGGTCAACGTGGGAGACAGATTTAACGGGTCGATTGTTGGGGTAATTGACTATAGCTTCAGTAACTTCAAGCTATTGAACACTCAAGCTTTGCCTAGCGTCATTTCTGGTGGTTTGCAGCGAGAAGTTAGCAACTTGACTCCCCTCGCTAACCAACTCACACTTGCGACCTTTAACGTAGAAAACCTTGACCCTGGTGATGGCAGCTTCAACAACCTCGCAAGCCGGATTGTTAATAACCTCAGAGCGCCTGATATCATCAACATAGAAGAAATTCAGGACAACAATGGACCGACGAATGACAGTGTAGTAGATGCCAGCACAACCTACAACAGATTGATTAGTGCCTTAGCATCTGCAGGTGGTCCAACATACCAATTTCGTCAGATTAACCCAGTAGACGACCAAGACGGTGGTGAACCTGGTGGTAATATCCGCGTAGGTTTCCTATTCAACCCCGACCGAGTACAATTTGTAGATCGCCCAGGTGGTGGCTCCACTACCGACACCACAGTTAACAACGTCGGTGGTGTTCCCCAACTTTCTGCTAGTCCTGGTCGGATACTTGATACTGACCCCTCCAATGGCAATGCCTTCATCAACAGTCGCAAACCTCTGGTTGGTGAATTTATTTTCAATGGTCAGACCGTATTTGTGGTTGGCAACCATTTTAACTCCAAAGGTGGCGACCAACCGCTTTTTGGACCGAATCAACCCCCAACCCTCTCTAGTGAGGTGCAGCGCAACCAGCAAGCCATAGAGGTGAGAGACTTTGTTCAGAGTATTTTAGCAATTAACCCCAACGCTAATGTGGTGGTAGCGGGTGACTTAAATGACTTTGAGTTCTCTAACCCCCTGAGTATTTTAGAAGCTGGGGCACTGAATACCCTGATTGAAACCCTACCCCAGAACGAGCGTTACACCTACAACTTTGAGGGCAATGCCCAAACACTCGATCAGATTCTGGTCAGTAACAATTTGTTCAATAAACTGAATGGATTTGATGCAGTTCACATTAACTCAGAGTTTGCCGATCAGGACAGTGACCATGACCCCGTTCTCGCTCGGTTTGATTTGATAAATGTGATTAATGGCACATCTGGTCGGGACACTTTAGTCGGAACTGCCTTTGGTGACAGAATTACCGGCGGACTTGGTGGGGATATTCTCACAGGTGGTGGCGGTGGAGACGAATTCGTTTATACTAATATTAGAGACAGTGGTGATAGAATTACGGATTTTACACCAGGTAGTGACACAATTGTTTTCACTCAGTTGCTGGATAGTTTAGTTACTGGTGGATACAACGGTTTGAATGCGATCGCAGACGGTTATGTGCAATTGATACAGGGAAGCACTGCCAATAGTACCACTCTCCAAATCGATCAAGATGGTCCTCTTGGTTCGGGAATTTTTAGACCTTTCATTCAGTTAGACAACGTAAGTGTAACGGCAATGAACAACGTCAACAACTTCGTTTTCTAAACAAATAATTGGGGTTTGCATATTGCCGGGATGATTTGACAATCAACGTTATTCTACAGACGTTCCGAATTGTACAGACGTTCCGATGGAACGTCTCTACGATTCACCCCGTGGATTATGCAACACCAAACAATCCACTTATTTCCTGAGAATCCCATGTATACTTTCCTGAAAAAATCAGTTCTCACCAGCACAGCTAGTTTATTTTTGGGCAGTTTTATACTTAGCAGCCCATCCCAAGCCGCAACCATTAATTTTACCAACTTCTTGGGTGATGTTACTACTAGTGGCGGTCAAACTTCCCTCACCAATGCCTTTAATGATAATTTTGGTTCAGATGATGCGTCAGGAAATTATTATGTTTCCGGTAACAATCCCGGTTCTGCTGATGATTTGGAAACTTTTTTAGGTGTAACCCTTCCCGGAAATCCTCAAGAAGGTTCTGCGGTGAAAACCACACTTGCGGCTTCTGCTGGGGATGTGTTTAGCTTTGATTGGGTTTTTCACACCAATGAACCTGTAGATTCCACTTTTCCAGACTACGCTTTTGTGACAATTGGCTCCCAAGTGATTCCTCTAGCTAGCATCACCAATGTAACTACTATACCAGGCGGCACATTAGCAAATAACCCAAATCCATATCTGCGACAAACTGGCAATAATACTTTTTCTTACACTTTCAACACTGCTGGCACTTATAACGTCGGTATTGGTGTCGTCGATGTGAATGATTTGCTTACTTCATCAGGATTATCAGTCAGAAATGCGAATACTAAACCCGTCCCCGAACCCTCAACCATTTTTGGTTCAGCTATAGCTGCTGGGTTTGGAGTGATATTGAAAAGAAAACAGGTTAAAAAAGCTTAACTATCTGGGGTGAATTTGTAGTCAGCGCTTGGGCGCCCAAGCGCTAACTACGTATTAGACATAGGAGTGGAAAAGATGTAGAGACGCGAAATTTCGCGTCTCTACAAGGTTTTCAGGTAACGCATAATTAATATCCACTTTCCCTTGTCTATTATGTCCCGACCCAGTTATTGATTAGTTGTAGTTGTTAATTGCTAGATATGCATTCAAAATAGTAATCGCTGTATAACAACTACAATCTAAAAAATATTTATGAAAAAGAAGCGGATTTTAGTAACTGGTGCAAGTGGCTGTGTCGGACACTACCTGAGCGAAGCTTTAATTAAACAGACCAATCACGAGTTGTATTTGCTGGTAAGAAACCCAGATAAACTGCAAGTCGATACTCAAGCACGTCCTGGTATCACAGTTTTGCAAGGTGATATGCAAGAAATTAGCTTATTTGCCGACTTGCTGAAAACAATTGATACTGCGGTTTTAACAGCGACGGCTTGGGGTGGAGACAACACATTTAAGATTAATGTAGACAAAACCCTAGAATTAATGAGTTTGTTAGATCCAGATAAATGCGAACAGGTAATTTATTTTTCTACAGCTAGCGTTTTAGGTCGCAACGAACAACCATTAAAAGAAGCTGGAGAACTAGGGATAGATTATGTCCGCTCGAAGTACGAATGTTTATATAAAGTACCAAAATTAGATATTGCCCCCAAAGTTACCACAGTCTTTCCGACTTTAGTTTTAGGTGGTGAAGCTGACAAACCTTATTCTCATATTTCTTCGGGTATTTCAGAAGTTACAAAATATATTGATTTAATTCGTTTTTTGCAATTAGACGGTAGTTTCCACTTCATTCACGGACGAGATATTGCCACAGTCGTGGGATATTTAATAGATAATCCACCCAAAGAAAACCAATCGCGAAAATTGGTTTTAGGTCAAGCCCAATTAACAGCAAACCAAGCAATTGAAGATGTTTGCGATTATCTTGGTAAACAAATAATCTTTCGCATTCCCCTATCATTATCCCTCGCTAATGTAATCATCGCTGTATTTCGCATTCAAATGGATGCTTGGAGTCGATTTTGCATGAACTATCGCCATTTTATTTACAAAAATGCCATTAATCCTGCCACTTTCGGCTTACCAAATTATTGCCCCACCATCAGTGATGTTTTGAAAATTAGCGGTGTTAAACCTGCTAACACCAATTCACGTTAATAGCCATACATATGAATCTTGTAGAGACGCGAAATTTCGCGTCTCTACAGGTCTGTATTTGTATCAAGGTTTTTGTGAAACGGTATAACACCAATTCTCAGTAACGATGCGCTTAATTAGCCCACGCAGGTGGGTTCTGTAGAACCTTGCACAAGTATTCGCTTTGAAAATCTGAATGAAGACTCTGCGAAACGAGTGCGCTTACCTTAGCGTTCCTTTGCGTTAAAAAAGCTATACAATAACGCAAAACAGTACCTACTTTCCATAGCGCAACTAGAGAACTTTGGCAATAAATCATACAAGTAGAGAGAAATAAGGAACCAGGCGATCGCTAATAGCGTCTGATAAATCATTGTTAAAATAAAATAAAACGCCGCAAAAAGTCAATTACTCTTAGTTTTAGTTACATTAATTACAGTTAAAAAAATAACCATAACCTGAGGATTTCTACTAAATGCGAATTTTACTGGTGTATCCTATATTTCCCAAAACCTTTTGGTCATACGAAAAAATCTTGGAATTAGTTAATCGCAAGGTTTTATTACCACCTTTAGGTTTAGTGACAGTAGCAGCGATTTTGCCCCAAGAATGGGAATTCAAACTTGTAGATCGCAATATTCGCACCGCAACTGAAGAAGAATGGGCATGGGCAGATGTGGTGATTTTATCCGCCATGATTGTCCAAAAAGCAGATTTACTCGACCAAATTAAAGAAGCAAAAAAACGTGGTAAATTAGTTGCGGTGGGTGGTCCTTACCCAACTTCCGTACCCCACGAAGTTGAGAATGTAGGTGCAGATTTTCTCATTCTTGATGAAGGGGAAATTACTCTCCCAATGTTTATCGATGCAATTAAGCGAGGGGAAACATCAGGGGTTTTTCGCGCTACTGAAAAACCCGATGTGACATCTACACCCATACCCCGCTTTGATTTACTAGAACTTGATGCTTATGACATGATGTCAGTTCAGTTTTCGCGGGGTTGCCCTTTTCAGTGCGAATTTTGTGACATCATTGTTCTTTATGGTCGCAAACCGCGCACCAAAGCACCAGCACAACTTTTAGCAGAATTAGATTGCCTTTATAATTTGGGTTGGCGCCGTGGTGTGTTCATGGTGGATGACAACTTTATCGGCAACAAACGTAACGTTAAATTATTGCTGAAAGAGTTAAAAGTTTGGATGGCAGAACATCAATATCCCTTCGCGTTTGACACCGAAGCTTCAATTGATTTAGCGCAAGATCCAGAAATGATGGAGTTGATGGTTGAGTGCGGTTTCGCTGCTGTATTTTTGGGAATTGAAACACCAGATGAAGAGAGTCTGCAACTAACGAAAAAGTTTCAAAATACCCGCAGTTCGCTGACTGAAGCGGTGGAAAGCATTATTAAAGCTGGATTACGCCCGATGGCTGGGTTTATTATTGGTTTTGATAACGAAAAAGCAGGTGCAGGCGATCGCATTGTCCGTTTTGCCGAATTAGCAGCCATTCCCTCTACTACCTTCGCCATGTTGCAAGCGCTACCCAATACAGCGTTGTGGCATCGCGTTAAAAAAGAAGGACGACTGCGCGAAAATCAAGACGGCAACATCAATCAAACTACTTTGATGAACTTTGTTGCCACCCGTCCTTTAGAAGATATTGCTACAGAATACATTGAAGCATTTTGTGCTTTATACGACCCCGTAAAATATTTAGACCGCACCTATCGCTGCTTTCTGATGATGGGTGGTCCAAGTTGGACGCGACCAGCCAAGATGCCAGAATTGGTGCTTGTCAGAGCATTCCTAATTATTATCTGGCGACAAGGAATCAAACGCGAAACTCGGTGGAAATTCTGGCATCACTTGTTTAGTATTATCAAGCGTAACCCAAAAGCTCTAGAGCATTACCTTTCAGCCTGCGCTCATATCGAACATTTCTGCGAGTATCGTCAAATTGTGCGCGATCAAATTGAATCTCAGTTAGCAGAGTATTTAGCACAAGGGGCAGAAAAGCCATATGAGGTGAAAGTTGAGGCAAAAGTTGAGGCAGTAGCATCCAAATAAAAGCAGTTAAGCAACCATCAAAAGTTGATGTAGCTTCATCTGGTGACTATTGAGTATTAGTCTTGATAGTCACCAGATCGCCACAGTAATTCGACGTAGGAATTACACCAAAGCGCCTATTTTATCCAACAATCCACTAAACAACTTTAACCCGTCGCTACTACCTAACATCGCATCTGACGCTCTCTCTGGATGCGGCATCATGCCCAGCACATTTCCTGTATAATTGCAAACAGCCGCAATATTATTTAACGAGCCGTTAGGATTCTCACCTTCATAACGAAAGACAACTTGATTGTTATCTTCAATTTCTGCGAGAGTGGCTGCATCAGCATGATATCTTCCTTCACCGTGGGCGATGGGCAAAGTGATAATTTCACCTTTTGTATAAGCTTGCGTCCAAGGTAAATCGGTGCGTTCAACTTTTAGGGGAGAGCGATCGCATATAAAATGCAAATCCCGATTTCTCACCAAAGCTCCAGGCAAAAGTTTGGCTTCAGTTAATACCTGAAATCCATTACAAATTCCGATGACAAATTTACCTTTTTGTGCATGTTGCATAACCTGCTGCATCACAGGTGAAAAACGAGCGATCGCTCCACAGCGCAGATAATCCCCGTAACTAAAACCACCAGGGATAATTATCACATCCAAGTCAGAAATATCCGTATCTTGATGCCAAACCATGCGAGTAGGTTGTTTGAGAATGTCTCGTGTGACATAAGCAACATCGCGATCGCAATTAGAACCCGGAAAAACCAAAATACCGAATTTAGTCATTTTTTCTTGGGGAATAAGGAATGGGGAATAGGAGACAAGGAGAGGGGGAGACAAGCAGAGGGAGAGAAATTTTTCCCAGTCG
>NZ_JAOWRF010000143.1 GCF_025753815.1 Plectonema radiosum NIES-515
AAAAAAATGTAGAGACGTAGCACTGCTACGTCTAATCAAGGTTTCTGTGTAAAGCATATTTAAATTAGGTCGATATCTACTGATTAAAAATGAATCCTGGTTTTATCGCTATGGTAACAACTGACAAAGTTCTTCTCAATGATTGGCATCCTGTGGCAACATCAAAAGAGTGCCAAATCAACAGTATTAACCGAGTTCGCCTATTAGAGGAAGACTTGGTGTTGTGGCGCGGTAGCAATGTTGAATCTACAATTCAAGTTTGGCAAGATCGCTGTCCCCATCGAGGTGTTCGTCTTTCTTTAGGAAAGGTAGTCAATGATTCTCTTGTATGTGGGTATCACGGTTGGCAGTACAATCTAGATGGTCAGTGTTTCTATATTCCAGCTAACCCTCAACAAAAGCCTCCAACAGGTGCGCGAGTAAGGACTTACCAATGTCAGGAACGCTACGGCTTGGTGTGGGTATGCTTGGGAGAACCGACTAAAGATGTAGCGGCATTTCCAGAGTGGGACGATGCCGACTATCGTCAAGTCTTAATGGGTCCATATAACTGTAATTCCAGTCCTTTTCGTACCTTCGAGAATGGGTTTGATGTCTCGCACTTCTGTTTTGCTCATGAAGGATTTGTGGGAGATTCCCAACAAGCACAAATTGAAGACTATGAAGTGGAAGTGGACAGAGATGGTATTATTGTTCGTAACCTTAAGATGTGGCAACCGGATCATGACGGAACTGGTGTAGGCGGAAAAGTTACTTACTTACAGCGAATTTGTCCCTTGACACTATATAGTGTTAAACATACTTGCAGAGGGCGGATGATTTTTTTCTTTACTGTGACACCTGTAGAGGAAGAAAAATGCCTGGTATGGATGTGGGTAGCCATGAATTATGGGGATGAAACTCCTGACTCAAAGTTGCGTGAGTTTCAGGATAAACTTTTTCGTCAAGATACCGTTTTATTGGAATCCCATCGTCCAGTTCGATTACCCCTGGTCTCTCAAAAGAGCACCAGCGCGGACTATCCAACAGAAGTACATGCTCAGTGCGATCGCACCTCTATTGCCTATCGTCGCTGGTTGAAGGATTTAGGTGTAACTTTTGGTGTTTGTTAAGAACCGTTTTCAGTAGATGGCTAAGTCAGCTTAAGAATATAGAATCATGACAAGTAATAAACACATAGCCATGTGGTTCTGTCCTAGAAGTCGTTCAACAGTAATTGCTCGTGCTTTTGGGCAGTTAGATGAATGCGTCGTTTACGATGAACCTTTTTATGGTGCCTACTTAGCTATCAAGGGTCAAGATAATTATCTGCCTCAGAAACCAGAAGAATTGTCAAAATACTCTGAACTAGACTACAAAAAAGTAATTAATAAAATTACTGGCAAGCTACCTGATGGTGCATCTTTCTCTTTTCAAAAACACAACACCAAGCACGCTTTGCCAGAATTTGGTAGAGATTGGATTAAGCAACTGAAAAACTTTTTTTTAATTAGAAATCCCCAAGAAACAATCTATTCATATTGGCAAGCCAACTATTGCCAAGGAAACTTGAAAATAGATAAAGTTGGCTGGCTGCAACATTTCAAGTTATTTGAAGAAGTTCAGCAGTTAACAGGGGAAACCCCTTTAGTTATCGACTCGAATGAATTGGTAAAAGCCCCTCGGAAGTATCTCCAGTTTTTGTGTACTAAGTTAGGAGTTAATTACTCAGAAAAAATGCTTGATTGGAAACCAGCAGACAACAGTTTGACATGGGTACAAGGAAGTCCCTACGAACACTGGTATACAAATGCTTTGAATTCCACTAAATTTACATATGAAGAAAAAAAACTTGATTTCCCGAATGAACTAATGCCTCTGCTTGACGAGTGTATGCCATACTATCAAAAAATCTTCCAACATCGCCTGGTGATTAATTAAGGATAAGAAAAACTTGTCCCAGAACTGGAAGGACTATAAACTCATCTTTTAATCCTGATTTCAATACATTGAATCTATGATCAGTAGTGTAATCAAATCTGACTCTACCGAAGCTGCGATCGCAGCTGCTTTACCCATTGACCCTCAACCATACACTGTGGGATCTCGCCCCACAGGATTAATTGTAGTGGATGTGGTCAACGGCTTCTGTACCGTGGGCTATGGTTCATTAGCTCCTACCGAACCTAACGCACAAATTGCCAAGATGGTGTCAGAGAGCGATCGCCTTGCCAGAGCCTTTACTGAGAAGGGTTTACCTGTTCTTGCCTTTCTAGATACCCACGAACCAGGTAAACCCGAACCTCCCTATCCTCTTCATTGTGAAAGAGGCTCAGGGGAAGAAGAATTAGTTCAGGAACTCAAGTGGCTAGAAACTCATCCACTGGGGACACTCATTAAGAAAGATTGCATCAATGGCTTCATTGGCTCCATTGACATTAACACTAGACACAATGCTTTACTTGATTGGGTCAACCAACACAACCTGGAAGCCTTAGTGGTTGTGGGTATCTGCACTGATATCTGCGTCATGGACTTTGTAGTCACCATCCTCTCGGTTCGCAATCACGGGCTGGTTCCGACTCTCAAAGACATTGCTGTCTATACCGAAGGCTGTTCTACCTATGACCTCCCCGCAGAGGTAGCAGCCGCTCAGGGACTTCCCAAGACTGCTATTCATCCCCAAAACATCGCTCACCACATTGGATTATACACGATGGCAGAACGGGGAGCCTTAATTGCCGATGCCATCTTCATGTGATTCCTATTAGGTAATGACCGGCTTTTTAATAGTTCATTGATAATATGTCGATAATTTTTTGATAAACAAACACTCTTAAACTAAGAGTGAATTAAATCAACTTTGAGGATGAAAATATGATTTCTAGACTTGTCATTGTCACAGGTGCAAGTGGTGCGGTGGGAAAGAGCTTTATTGACCACTTTTTACAACAACCGGACACAACCTGCATAGCAATTTCTAGAGCTTTTATGGAGACAGAAGCTACTCATTATCAAGCAGATTTACTCGATCCAATTATAACGGAAAAAGTAGTTAATCACCTGAACTTGTCAAAGGCTTCAGACATCATTTTAATTCATGGGGTTGGGAAATTTAAGTACGAATATGAAGATAGCGATCAGTTCATAGATGGGGATTGTGAACAGATCAAGATCGATGACGAAGTTTACTCCTCAAACTATCAGACTTTTGTCAATATTTCTAAGCCTCTAGTGGAAAAACTAGAACAGGAACATCAAAAAGGTCATCAAACGAGACTAGCTCTTTGTGGATTTGGCTCAATTACCGATAAGTATAAAATTCCTTTCTGGCACTCCTACACCTACGCCAAAGATACCTTGCGGGAATACATCAAAACCCTAGCGCACTCAGAGAGTTGGCAAGGACTGATCCGAGGACGGTTTATTAATGTGAGTACGACGGATACAGGGAATGAAAATAAGCTACGTCCCAACGCAACAGCAGAAGAAAAAAAATATTGGCTCAAACCTGATAAAGTTGTCGAGCAATCGATCAAACATCTTGAGAAATTCCATCCCCTGTGGCAAGAAATAGACGTATATGAACCAATGCCCGGATTTCAACCCGATGATTACTACGGCAATCATGATGAAATTAAACAGAAGTGGCTCCGGCAAACGGGATTGAGCGAATCTCAAATCTAAAAAAATAGAACTTACGCAACTTTGTTTGTAGTAAGCGCTTAAGCGCTTAGAACGGCACTAAAGTGCCTACTCCGAACCAAAAATTAGGCTACAAAAACTTACTAAATGGGTTCTTGGATAATTTATCGTCTATTAACAAAAAGCTATGTCTTCTGATATTGTCCCTGCTGAATTTGACATTCTTGTTGTTGGTTCTGGTGCTGCTGGACTCTACGCAACTTTGTGTATTCCCACTCATTTCCGCGTTGGATTAGTCACTAAAGATGCGCTCAATTCAGGTTCGAGTAATTGGGCACAGGGAGGCATTGCGGCAGCGATTAATCCGCAAGATTCCCCCCAATTGCATTTTGAGGATACGCTCAAGGCAGGAGCAGGGCTGTGCGATGCAGAAGCAGTACAGTTCCTTGTAGAAAATGCGAGAGCAGCAATCCAGTCTCTGATTGAGACTGGTGTAGCTTTCGATCTTCACGGAGACAAGCTGGCAACGACTCTAGAAGCTGCCCACTCTCATCCTCGTGTGTTGCACTCCGCTGACACGACAGGGAAAGAGATTGTGGATATCCTGACTACCAAAGTTTTGCTTTCACCTAACATCCAAGTCCTTTCCCAAGCCTTAGCCATAAGTTTGTGGCTTCATCCGGAAACGGGGCATTGCCAAGGAATTAGCCTTTTATATCAAGGAGAAATTTGCTGGATTCGGGCAGGGGCTGTAGTTTTGGCAACAGGAGGAGGTGGGCAAGTTTTTTCTCAGACGACGAATCCGGCTGTGAGTACGGGGGATGGGGTGGCGATCGCTTGGCGTTCCGGTGCTTTGTTGCGGGACTTAGAGTTTTTCCAGTTTCATCCTACGGCGTTGAAGAAACCGGGCGCACCTCGATTTCTGATTAGTGAAGCAGTGCGAGGAGAGGGTGCCCATTTGGTAGATGGAAGTGGCGATCGCTTTGCATTCAACTACCACCGAGAAGGAGAGTTGGCTCCCAGAGACGTGGTGAGTCGAGCCATTTTCAGTCACTTGGACAAAACTACGACGAATCTGGCAGATGCTCATGTCTACTTGGATTTACGAACTATTCCACCAGCACAAATACGCCAGCGTTTTCCCCAGATTATTAAAGTATGTCAGCAGTGGGGCATCGACGTTTTCCAACAGCCGATTCCGGTGGCACCTGCTGCACATTACTGGATGGGAGGGATAGCTGTGGATTTGAGCAGCCAAAGCTCGATTCCGGGACTTTATGTGATTGGAGAAGCTGCCAGTACCGGAGTTCATGGAGCTAATCGCTTGGCAAGTAATTCCTTACTTGAGTGTATTGTGTTTGCGGCTCAATTATCCCAAATTAAACCCCAGATTCAAATTGAACCGATTTTAATTGCAGAAAAGACGATACCCACCTCGTTAATAGAGTCGCTTTGGGTGGCAGAGTTTGAGCAAATTGCTGCGATCAGAGAGGCATTGCCCAACTTAATGTGGCAGAGTGCAGGTGTCTATCGCCAAGGAGAAGTTATCGAAGCGGCGATCGCTCAAGTTAGCGCTTGGCATGACGAATTAGCTAGTTTAAATGTAAGTCAATATTTATTCAATTTATCTCCCACCCAAGTCATAAAACTTGAGACTCGCGATGCTGACCAGCAATTGAGAACTACTATAGAAACGTTGAATCTTTTAGATATAGCCAATCTCATCCTCAAAAGTTCAGCCTTTCGTACCGAAAGCCGGGGAGGACATTACCGAATTGACTATCCTGATACTGAGTCAAGCTGGCAAGTTCATACCTTAGTTCAAGGCAAGCGTCAGTGGACATCACTCATCAACGGAATGGCACCTTCCATCAGGTGAAATCCTAGATTAACAATTCAAAATTCAATCAGGAATCTTTGCCGTCAGGTAAGCTGGCGGCAATTTTTGCAAGGGTTGCTATTATGAGTGATAGGTTGTTTGTCGGAAATTTTACTTTCCGACAATTTCAGGCGATCGCTCCAAGGCAATGTCAAAAGTTCTAAAAATATTCCCAGTTTGGCATTAACCTCCAGACAGATTTTTTCACAGGCAAAATTACTCTAGCCGCATTAAAAACTTTTAAGCTATAACGGTAAAAAGACAATGATGGGTAGAACAAGTGCGAAAAAATCAACTCCTTAACATCTTATTTGCACTTAGCTTATTAAGCATTTTAGGCTTTTCTTACGTCTCGAAACTTTCAGAGCGATCGCCAATCACTAGTTGCGGTGAATGGGGATTTTTTTCCTCAAAAGACCAAAAATACTACACTCATCCAGACAAAATTGTAGTCAAGCCTTGGGTTGGTCAGCATCATGTTTACGGTCTATTTATGATTCCGGATGGATATCTCAATGACATTTTATTTACAGTCACAATAAATAAAACTGAGGTTCACTGCGGAATTATAGGTTATGGTGATAGGAAATTTGCCACAGGCGTAAATACCAAACCAGGATATTATTTGATCAAAGGATTTTTGAACACGCGGATTGCTCTTCGGCTGATTCTCCAAGGTAAAGGAGATCAATTAAAACAGCCACAAAATTGGAAAATGGGTTACGTCAATCAAAAATAATGGGATTTGTTAGTGGTTAGTTGTGAAAAATATCAATTAAAAACCAACAAATTAGACCAATATCCCAGCAATACAAGCCGTGATAAAACCCGCAAGCAATCCGCCAATCATTGAACTTACACCCATACGTGCCAAATCGTGCTGGCGGTTTGGTGCCATCCCAGTAATTCCACCGATAGTAATTCCGATTGAGCCAATATTCGCAAAATTACACAGTGCGTAAGTGGCAATTATTGCTCCTCGCTGGGAAATTTTGCCATCTTTAATCAGTTTCCCCAAATCTACGTAAGCAATAAACTCATTTAAAATCGTCTTTTTACCTAACAACGCTCCGACTTGTCCGCAATCAGCTAAAGGCACGCCCATCAACCACGCCAGAGGTGCCATAATAAAAGATAATATCCATTCCAATGACAACTGGGGTAAATTAACAAGCGTTCCCAACCATCCCAGCAGGGCATTCACAGCAGCTAACAATCCCAAAAAGGCAATAATCATCACCCCCACATTAACGGCTAACTTCACGCCGTCAAGCGCTCCTGTTGTAGCAGCATCAATGACATTGACGTAATTGGTTTTCACATCCATCTTTACTTTACCCACCGTATCCGATACTTCCGTTTCTGGGTAAAGCAGTTTTGCTACCACAAGGGCAGTGGGAGCAGTCATAAAGAAAGCAGCGATCAAGTGTTCTGGTGGGATACCAAACGATAAATAAGCACCCAGTACTCCACCGGCAATTGTGGCAAAACCGCCTGTCATTACCGCGAACAATTCTGATTGCGTCATTGTTGCCACAAAGGGTTTAACAATTAGCGGTGATTCCGTCGGTCCCAAAAAGATGTTACCAGCAGTCGATAAAGACTCAGCCCCTGATGTTTTCATTGTCTTCATCATCACCCATGCCAGCCCATTTACCACCCACTGCAAAATCCCATAATGGTACAATACACTAATAAAGGCAGAGAAAAAGATAATTGTCGGTAGCACTTGAAAGGCAAATAAATGATCTTTAAATTTCTCTCCAAAGACGAATTTTGCACCTTCATCAGAGAATGCCAAAAAATTACTTACCACATCACCGAGAGATTTAAACACAGCTAAACCACCAGGAGTTTTCAAAATCAGCAGTGCAAATGCAAACTCCAAACCCAACCCCCAAGCGATAGTTCGCCAACGTATAGCGCGACGGTTGTTAGATAATGCGTAGGATATGGCGATAAAAACTAATACACCCAATGCGGAAATGGCTCGTTCCATGTATGCTCCCAAGGCAATTAAGATATTGAAGTAGAGACGTGACGGTGGAACGTCTCAGACACAAACAATACACAAAAATATATCCCTTTTTTCCTTTCTGATGTCTTTAGTGGTAGATCACCTTTTCCGGGTAAATTCTGTTCATGGCGAACTAGTTTCATTTTGTAGTTAGGCTGCGAGTTTGTGCAGCAACCTTTTTTACAGTTGGTTTATTCTAAAATTGAGTTATTTACTGTTTAAAAAAATAGGTAAAATTAACTTAGGAAATTATTAATGATACGTAGTTTCAGAAAATACCATCGCCAAATTGCGATCGCTCTTTGTATCCCCTTATTTCTCACCGTACTCACCGGCATGGGTTTTACTATTGCCCATGAATGGTTGCATCAAGACCAGTTAGGTAAATTTATCCTCGGACTTCACACCTTGGAAATCTTACATCTAGAAAAAATTTATCCCCTGTTGAATGGTTTGGGGTTAGTGGGCTTGTTGATTACTGGTGTCAGTATGACAGGTTTGTTTCGCAAAAGAGCTTAGAAATTATCTCACGCCAAGGCACAAAGCCGCAAAGAAGAACTTCTTTACTTTGCGTCTTTGCGCCTTGGCGTGAGATCATCTAATTTAAACCCATCACCCTGCGATAATGGGCTTCTATTTGCCCGACGGTTAGGGAAGTGCGGGTTGTCTGCCACTGACTGTGGTTAAATAATTCTTGTCGTAAGTTATCAACATCAATAGTTTTTACTTTACCATCGGCGACGATTTGCTTGCCATTCACCCACACGCGATCGACAACGTTGGTGGGACGACCTAAAACTAATAAACCAATGGGGTCGGTGCGGGGCAGTAATGATAAACTGGTGAGGTCATACATTACTAAGTCGGCTTTTTTCCCAACGGTGAGGGAACCGAGTTGATCTGCCATATTTAGTGCTTTTGCACCACCAAATGATGCCATTTCTACGGCTTGACGGGGTGTAATCCAGTGTTGATAATCTTTGTCGGTAAGGTTATGCAATATTGAACCGATTTTGATGGCTTCGAGTAAGTCTTGGGAGTCGTTGCTGGATGCACCATCACAGCCAAAGGTGACGTTGACTCCAGCTTGACGATATTTTAAGATGGGAGCGATGCCGCTGCCTAAACGCAGGTTGCTTAAGGGGTTGTGAACGACTGTAGATTTCGTTTCTGCAAGGATGGTGATGTCAGCTTCAGTTAAGTGAACGCAATGAGCTAGAGAAGTGCGATCGCCTAAATATCCAATTCGTTTAAGATGTTCTACAGCACTGCAACCATATTTTTCTTGAGCGAGTTTTTCTTGCGCTTTGGTTTCGAGTAAGTGCGAGTGACGGCAAAGGTCATATTTTTCGCTTAATTCAATGCACCCGGTAAATAAAGCATCAGAACACAATTGTATCCCTGTGGGAGCTGTAACAATATATATACCCTCATCTGGACGATGAAATTGCTTTACCGCTTCAGCGATAATTTCCAATGTTGCCTGGGTTGAGCGAAAATAAGGCTCATGGGTTTGTTCTGATTCTCCCGATGGTATCCCCGCACTCAGAGATTCATCTTGAATTAACGGTGCGACAAAAGCGCGAATTCCCACTTCTTGATAAGCACGAACCGCTGTAGCAATGGTTTCTAACTCTTTACCTGGAATTAGTACCAGATGATCTACTACAGTTGTACCACCGGAAAGTAAAGTTTCTACGGCTGTACCCAAAGCGCTGAGGTACAGTTTCTCGATATCCAGCGGTGCAAAGTCGTAAAGTTCTGCCAACCATAATTCTAGGGGAAACATTGACATAATTCCCCGCTGCCACATTTCTGAAGAGTGAGTGTGGGCGTTGACGAAACCAGGTAGTAACAGTTTATTTTTACCATCAATTGCGGTGGCGATCGCGTCTATCATAGGAGAGATTGCAGCGATGGCATTATCTATAATCTGCACATGTACGGTGTCGTAACCGTTTTCAACTGGAATTAAAACATTTATTATTGTATCCACAATATTTAACCTTAATTAAGTAATTTCACTTCCGGATAAATTCAAGCTACAAAGAAAAAAATGATGTTGGGTGAAATAATTTATGAATTTGCCTTTTCGGACATTGGGAGTTGCACCAAATGCTTGGACGGTGAATCATGCGATCGCAGATATCACTCGTCCCCCCGTAACCCCACAAAGAGTTATCTTAACAACAGAAACTAAAGAACTACACCTCGACTTGGCAAAAACTGCTATCCTCGTCATTGATATGCAAAACGACTTTTGCCACCCTGATGGGTGGTTATCACATATCGGCGTAGATGTCAATCAGGCACGTCAGCCCATCGAACCTTTGAAAAACTTACTTCCAGAACTTCGGGCTGCTAGAATTCCTGTAATTTGGGTAAATTGGGGTAATCGTCCCGACTTACTCAATATTAGCGCCGCTTCGCTTCACGTTTACAAGCCCACAGGTGAAGGTGTAGGATTAGGCGATCGCCTGCCTGCCAACGGTGCTAAAGTATTAATGGCTGGTAGTTGGGCAGCTGCGGTGGTCGATGAACTCGAACAACTACCCGAAGATATTACCGTAGATAAATACCGCATGAGTGCTTTTTGGGATACCCCTTTAGATAGTATCCTGCGGAACCTGGGAAAAACGACACTGTTCTTTGCTGGTGTCAACGCTGACCAATGTGTAATGACCACGCTATGCGATGCCAACTTCTTAGGATATGACTGCGTGCTAGTTAAAGACTGCACTGCGACAACTTCTCCTGAGTATTGTTGGCTGGCAACCCTGTACAACGTCAAACAATGCTTCGGCTTTGTAACTGACTCCCAAGCGATTTTAAAAATGTTGAAATAGATATTTTAAGAGGGGGAAAGGGGTTCATGGGAAAGGGAAAAGGAAAAGAATTATTACCAATGCCCATTGCCCAATGCCCAATGCCCATTAACAACCATCGACAACTTATGAGGAAATAAATTAAATGCACGCTACTCGTTGTATAATTCCTGTTGTCAAGTCTCCTAAAGATTACCAAACCTATCGCATTAGTCCCGATGACACCAATCGGTTAGCAATCATTTTTGATTCGGCAAATGCTAACGCTTCCTTAACTTGTTGTATAGAAATTTTTGATGTCGGTGGCAAGACACCACCCAATCGTCATCAATGGGCTTTAGAAATATTTTTTGTCCTCAAAGGAGAAGGCATTGCTGTTTGTGATGGCAAGTCTGTAAAAATTCAAGCCGGAGATAGTTTGTTAGTGCCACCCACGGGGACGCATTTAATTAGAAATACAGGTTCAAGTCGCTTGTATACGCTGACAATTATGGTTCCTAATGAAGATTTTGCCGAATTAATTAGAAGTGGTGTACCAGTAGAATTAGATGAGGAAGATATGGCAGTACTTGGAAGATTAGATTCATTAATGCCCTGTTGAAAAGGGGACTGGGGAAGATTTGGATGAGGATTGGGACTCGAACTAAATCGCGACGAGTAGTTTACATCCCAGTCCCCAATAACCAGTAACCAATACAGTCCGCGATCGCCTGATAATTGTGTTGTTGCAGTTGCACAATGTCCGCAAAATTCGTGGTCCAAAGGAATTTATCTCAACACTTCTGGCTCGTGACTTTATTTTAGAACATCTAACACAGAAGCTGGGCTTGACTGCATAGTATCAACTTTCTGTCAATGCGTAAGTTCTAGTGCTAATGAGTCGTCGTGATCCGAATACCCCCTATCAACCCTATCCCTTTGATCTTGCCGATGCTGACAGCGAGGTAAAAGCCCTGTTAATCGAAAAGCTCAAAAAAGCTGAGTAGCGGAAGTGGAAAGTTGACACTCCCCGCTCGCTCAGAGACGGGGATTCTCAAGAATACAAAATCTTAGTAGACCTTGATTCTTAATGGCTGTGCCAAACAGCCTCTAGACAGTCCGGTAAAACCATTCTGCTTACT
>NZ_JAOWRF010000344.1 GCF_025753815.1 Plectonema radiosum NIES-515
CCCCCTGTCCCCCAACAACTCATATCACCTTTTACCAGAAGTGGGAGTTGCTTGTTTTGCAGGGGCTTGGGGGGCTGGTATTTGGGGGAAAACTGGAGAAACGCCATTGGGGGCAGGATTGAAGCCTTGCCCAGGCAAAGGCGGAATCGGGGCGTTTGGGGGTAAATTGAAATTCGGGTTGGTTTGTGGATTAATGGGAAGAACTGGTGCGGTATTTGGTACAGGTGCTGCACCTGGATTAACTGGGAAAGGGGGAATAACAGGTGGTGATGAGAAAGTAGGTTGAACTACAAAAGAGATTTGAGTACCTCCCTGTTGTCTCCATAAATCTACCATCTCCATGACATCGTTATAAGCCGTTGACTTAGTAACTTTCAACGCCAAAATGCCCGACGGATTTTGCTTGACATAATTCCGGAAACTCTCTGTTAACTGCTCTTTTTTTATCGTCTGCCCATTTAGGGAAGTTTGACCGATCGCATCAACACCCAAAGTTAATATCTGCCGTTGAGACTGTAGTTGTAAATTTGAAGTATTAGGTACTGCTGTACCTGTGCTAGCTTTCGGCAAATCAATATTAATCGCTTCTTGTCGAGTAAATTGCAAAGCTGCCAAAATAAAAAATGTCAGGATACAAAAAACGACATCAATTAAGGGAATAATTTGAATTTGGACTTCTTCAACTGGAGTATGCAGGTTAACTTTCATCGTCTTATTTTCGTGGTGTACTTGAATTATTGACCTTTTTTGAATTCAAAATTCAAAATTCACGTAGGAAGAAAAATAATAATTTTGAATTAATTCCGAGTACAGGCTCCCACTGAATTAAAATTCAGTGGTGCTTCTAGGTGGTGGGTTCAAGCCTCCACTGATTGCAATGCGTGAATTAATAATGCGTGAATTTTGAAATGTTCGCGATCGCGCATCTCTAAAAAAGAAGCGACTTGACTATTGTTCTGGATCTGATGAATGTAAATCAGATTCAATTGGTGGTGATTCGGGAGGAACTTCCGAAAACTTGTTTCTACCTCTTTTGCGGGGTGCGGAGAACTTTTCGGGTGAAGAATCTCGCTCTCGACCGGGTGTCAGTGCCTTTTCTATGGGATTGTTGCTAAAATCAGGCGGGAACTGCCGATAAAGCAATTCCATATCATTCCCCGCTTTGCGAAAAACTTTGACTTGGTTAACGAGAAAACTTTGAAATAGGCGGTAAAATACCAAACTAACGATCGCCACAATTAGCCCTGATGCGGTACTAATTAGAGATTCACCAATACCAGTAGTCACCCCAGCTGTCGATTCGGTTCCCAAATCCCCAATCCGAATAGATCGCAAAGCCTGGATC
The DNA here is from genome assembly GCF_025753815.1 of Plectonema radiosum NIES-515. Lineage (GTDB taxonomy): Bacteria > Cyanobacteriota > Cyanobacteriia > Cyanobacteriales > Nostocaceae > Hassallia > Hassallia radiosum_A. The sequence continues at coordinate 1,346 of NZ_JAOWRF010000344.1, forward strand.
AAACCCAAAACCGTACCCAACAATCCCAATAATGGGGCAAGGGCAATCACGGCTTCTAAAAGTTTTTCACCCCGACGCATCCCCGCTAATTCGTCTTCTGCGCTTGCTTCTAGCGCCAGTCTAAACGTTTCCGTGTCAGTTTTGGGCAGGCTTAAGGGCGCAAAAAGAAAGCGTCCTATAGGCTGAGACGTCGCTTGTCTTGCAATATCCCTAGCCGTTACCCAATTTTCACGCGCTGCATCCAACACGCGATCGACTATTTCCTTTTCTTGGATTAAAATTCTTAACCAGAACCACAAACGCTCGAAAATCACGCTCAAAGACAAAATCGATAGGGCAAGCAAAGGCCACATCGCCGGTCCACCCTTGTGTATCAAATCTAATATATCCACTGTTTTTGCTTTCCTCCATTTATTCTGTGTGCAACTATCCCAAAACATTTTAATTTTAGAGATTAATGTACGACAGCCGATGTTAACTATCGCAAGATAGAATTTAGCGTTACTTGAGAGTAGCGTCTTCACTCACTAATTAGGGCGGTTATTCCCACAGGAAGTTTAGAGCATAATTTGCCAAGATTAAACTTAAGTGGAGGTCTAAAACATGAACTTTTCAATTCAAGCAGTTTATAATTGGTATCGTAATTTACTTCGCAACCCAAAATACCGCTGGTGGGTTATTTTAGGAACGCTGCTTTATTTTGTTAGCCCCTTTGATGTCGTCCCAGATTTCTTTCCCATTGTGGGAGAACTTGATGATGTTTTTCTTTTAACACTATTAGTTACAGAAATGTCCCAAGTAGTGATTGAAGGTTTTAAAGCCCGTAAGGGTGATGTAGATACTACAGCTGCCACTGCTGCTGAGGCTTCTACCTCTAACTCCGACACTATTGATGTTGATGCTGTCTCTGTCAAGTAGCTACCGCCTAGAAATAAAACTTAATCAGCCCCTTTCCCTCTATTCACAATTTCCCTTCGTGAGTAGGGGGATATTCGTAGTCAGCGCTTCAGGGCTTAAAAAGCGATAAATCGCTGACTACGTAAAAATTATAAAAATATTACTTTGAAATACTTAATGAATAATCGCGATCGCCTAAAAAAGCCCCAGATCATTGGCTTGTTACCTGCGGGTGGACATGCAACCAGGATTTCTCCATTACCACTAAGTAAAGAATTATATCCAATTGGCTTTCGGTCTGTAGGTGATGAATCTAACTTACGACCAAAAGTAGTTTGTCACTATCTGCTAGAAAAAATGCAACTCGCAGGAATTGATAAAGCTTATTTTATATTGCGATCGGGTAAATGGGACATTCCCTCTTATTTTGGCGATGGGGGAGTGGTTTCGATGAATTTGGGCTATTTAATGATGAATTTGCCTTTTGGTGTCCCCTTCACTTTAGATCAGGCTTATCCGTTTGTCGGTGATGCGCTAGTAGCTTTGGGTTTTCCCGATATTCTCTTTCAGCCGGAAGATGCTTTTAAATTAATTATTGCACGCCAACAGGCAAGTGATGCCGATGTGGTTTTAGGATTATTCCCCACAGATCAACCGCAGAAAGCTGGTATGGTTGACTTCGATGATACAGGTAGAGTCCGTTTAATTATCGAAAAACCTCCGCAGTCAAATTTGCAATATATGTGGGGTATTGCTCTTTGGAAACCAACTTTTACAGAGTTTTTACATCAATATCTGATTACTCTTAACCCTGACAGCAATTTATCAAAGTTACCAGAAATACCCATTGGCAATGTAATTCAGGCTGCTATTCAACAAGGTTTTCACGTAGAAGCCGAAGCATTTCCCGATGGTACTTATTTGGATATTGGCACACCTGATGATTTAGTGCGAGCAGTCTGCCAATTTACGGCTTGTAACAATAATTTATCGTAGAGGCGTTCCGCTGGAACGTCTTTAGCAATCTGAATTGACGGATGCCATAGTTAATCAGAATTAATCGTTTTGATTAACTTAAAAGTTGCATAGATATCAAAGAAGTGTTGCGTTTTAACTGCGTCTTTTTGTTTCATTAGATATACCAGAGTAATAAGCAGTATTGGGATTAATATAAAATAAGGATAAGGATTATGCTAGGGCTGAATATTTCTGAGTTAGATCAAGCCGATCGCTTTCGGGCTCTGCAATTAACTTTACGCGATCGCTGGAAAACTATCGAGCTATTTGACAATAGTGATGCTGATATTTTAGTTGTTCCCTCCCTCAGCATCGACCAGCGCGAACTTCATAAAATCGAAGGTTGCGAACATTATGAAGAACGATTGTTATTTTCTTTGATGCGCTTGCGGAATCCCCGCACTAGGCTAATTTATGTAACATCAATGCCGCTGCATCCTAGTGTTATTGATTATTATTTACAATTATTGCCGGGAATTCCCTTTTCACATGCTCGCAATCGCTTGCTGCTACTTTCTACTTATGATTCTTCTCTCAAACCTCTTAGCCAAAAGATTTTAGAACGTCCTCGTTTGCTAAATCGAATTCGCCAAGCTTTGAGGCAAGAAAAATCATTCATGATATGTTATAATTCAACATCTTGGGAAGGTGAATTATCTCTGAAATTGGATGTACCCCTGTACGCAGCTGCGCCTAACTTGCAGATTTGGGGAAGTAAAAGTGGCAGTCGGGAAATCTTCGCTGAAAGTAAAGTTCCGCTTCCCGATGGTAGCGCTCTTGTTTGGGATAGCACAAATTTAGCTTTATCCGCAGCCAATTTGTGGGAACGTCAGCCAAGTTTAGAAAGAATGGTGGTGAAACTGAATGAGGGCATTTCCGGAGAAGGAAATGCGTTATTAGATTTAAGAGCGATCGCTTCATTTGCACCACCAGAAAGTTCTCATGCCGAAAGAGTAGCAGCAATAAGCGATCGCTTCAGCTCTCTGCGCTTTCAAGCAAAAAAAGAAACTTGGGAGAACTTTTCTGGTAGAATCAGCGAGTTAGGAGCGATTGTCGAAGCATTTGTAGAAGGAGAAATCAAGCGATCGCCTAGTGTCCAAGGACGCATCACACCCAACGGTGAAGTAGAAATTCTCTCAACCCACGACCAAATTCTCGGAGGTCCAGACGGTCAAATTTATCTTGGTTGTCGATTTCCCGCTGACGAAGCTTATCGGCTAGAATTACAACAATTAGGAATAAAAGTAGGCAGAAAACTGGCAGAAAAAGGCGCATTAGAGAGATTTGGAGTAGATTTTATCGCCGTTGACAAAGGAAATAACCAGTGGGATATTCAAGCGATCGAAATCAACTTGCGTAAAGGTGGCACCACCCATCCCTTCATGACCTTAAAGTTATTAACCAACGGACGCTATGACCTCTCCACAGGATTATTTTACAGCCAACAAGGACGACCCAAATACTATATCGCCACCGACAACTTGCAAAAAGACCGCTATCGAGGATTGTTACCCAACGATTTGATGGATATTATCGCCCATCACAGACTGCACTTTGATAGCGGAACCGAGATCGGCACAGTATTTCATTTGATGGGATGTCTTTCTCAATTTGGCAAGTTGGGATTAACCTGTATCGGAGATTCTCCCCAACAAGCAGAAGAAATTTATCACAAAGTCGTCAAAGTCCTAGACGAAGAAACCCGCACCAGCAAAAGCGATTTTTCCTCATTCTCAGATTACGCTTTCGGCAGTACCTGGGATGGGTATAGTTTTTAGGTAATCGAGAATTGGGCATTGGGGAAAAATTTCTCCCCCCATCTGCCCATCTCCCACCCGTTTTCTGCGAATGAATTTAGATGAAAAATATCTTTTAACTCACATAGTAAAATTCAATTAATCAGGTAAAAACTCTTGATTCAAACATTCATCCCCAGTGAAAAAAGACTCTACAGGAAAAGTATCAAGGGTTAACCCAGTTTCTAAAGCCGCTAGCTGACGTGCATCCTGATAACATTCCATAAATATTTCAACGAAGTACTTTTTCAAACTTGGGCTATCTTGCAAATTTTTATTTAGTCTGCGTCGATGTTCAAAGATAGTAGAAAGCCAACTATTAGTACGTTTTTCTGGCTGATATTTGTATTTTAATAAGTGCATTAATAAAATTACTAAATTACTTTCTAAAGCTCTTTTTTCACTTCTCCCCATGCATTCAATCTCTTCGATCAGATTTTCTAAATCAACCTCAGAAAATCTCCCTTCTTTTAATTGTTTAGCAGTTGTCTCTATCCACAGATAAAAATCTTGGTCGTAAAGATGAGAGTTTGTAAAGACCCTTGGTTGAGGCACTGTCATCTGATTTTTCAACCTCCCAAAATCCAACCAGTAAAGTTAATTTAATCCCGCTCTTGCTATCGTTGCATATCTAAATAAATTGCGTTTGGGTGTATGCCAAGTGAATCTTGAGACGGGAGCAAGTAACAGGGTAAATATAGCAGTCCTAAATCATATGTGAAACTTCTTTTTCTTTTCTTGACGCTCTTGGTGTCTTCTCCTTCTCAATCACGGAGACGCTACTACGCGAACAAAGACGCCAAGGGCGGAGGCGGTTCGTTCATTTTCACAATTCAGAAAGGATTGCTATATAATAATAACAATTTCGAGCCAGAGCGAATAGAATTCGCGGCTACACAAACGAAGTCCGCGAAGGCGGACTAAGGAAAAATTGAGTGGTAGGGTGTGTTACAAAGCAAGCTAACGCAGCATTTTTATGATCAGTAGTCAGACAGAATTAATTACATAATGTCCGCAGCGAGTGGAACGAAGTGAAACGTTCAAAGGAGCGTCTCCGTGATTGAGAAGCAATCGCAAGGGTTTGGGATTGCTTCACTTCGTACCCTTCAATAACGGCAAAAGCGAACGCAATGACTGTAAATATTTTTGTTCAGCTACTTATATTGCAGTGCGTTAGGCTAATGCCATAACACACCCTTCTTTGAATGCCAGACCCAAAGCGTTAGGTAAATTAGAGAAGGTATCTCTATGAGCATCTGTTGAGCATCACGACCGTGTAAACAATAATACTCAAATAAATGTTTTAATCATTTAATTTGAGCATTATATGAGCATTCTTAAGATATTAATGGTTAAAAGCCTTGAAGATAGGTAGCTCAAACGTTCACTGCATAAATCCTGACTGTCAACGTCCTTATCCCCAGCTTTGGGGACAAAAGTTTTGTAATAGCTGTGGCACTCCGTTACAGCTTCTAGATCGATATGTCCCCCTTGAGCGTTTGGGTTCTGGAGGATTTGCCCAGATTTATACGGTTTGGGATGAAAAAACCCAAACTGAGAAAGTGCTGAAAGTGTTGGTAGAAAATTCACCCAAAGCACTAGAGTTGTTTACTCAAGAAGCTGCTGTATTAAGTAGTTTGCGACATCCTGGTGTTCCTAAGGTCGATGAGGATGGGAATTTTCAAATAAATGTGTTCAATCCACAACCAAGTCAACTAGCTTGTCTGGTGATGGAAAAAATTGATGGGTTGACTCTAGAGGAAATTCTCCAACAGTATCCTCAAGGATGTCCGGAAAAATTGGTGTTAAGCTGGCTTACCCAAGGGTTGGAAATTTTACAGGAGTTGCACAAACGTCAAATTCTTCACCGTGATATTAAACCGAGTAATTTAATGCTGCGGACTTTTCCAGCTACCAGACTTTTGAATCAGGGGGAAGGTGGAGAAAGTCGCTTGGTGCTGATTGATTTTGGTGGTGCGAAGCAATTTAATGATAAAATAGTTAGCTCTCAATCTGGTTCAACGAGGTTATTTTCTTCTGGTTACAGTCCACCAGAACAAATTATTGGGGGTAATGTCGGACCTGCTACTGATTTTTATGCACTTGGTCGGACGATGATAGAATTACTTACAGGGAAGTATCCGCCAAAGTTGGAAGATCCGCAAACTGGAGAGTTGCGCTGGCGTGGTGGAGTTAATCTCAACCGGGAATTTGCTGATTTACTTTCGGAGATGGTAGAAGAAGATGTGCGATCGCGTCCAGCATCTTCGACAATAATTTTAAAACGTTTGGCGAAAATTTCTCAACCATCTCCAAAACCGGATTTTTTCGCCAAAATTATCCAAGCTATCCGGCAAGCGATCGCCGCATTTATGCAAGCATTAAGTAAAACTACTCTTTTCATCCTTCAGACGATATTTAGAGTCTTTGGTGCTTGTGTGATGACCATTTGGACAATGGTTTTAAGCTGGATTGGCGCTGGTGTCGGTACCATTGTCGGTTATATTTTGGGATATCACACAATTTTAGGCGATCGCGTTGGGTCACTGGTGTCTCAACGGCTACTGGAATTAATCCCAAATACTAACCATTTTTTCGGTTCTGAGATTCTTTTATTTGCCTTTGCTGGTTTGGGAACCGCATGGGGATTAACGGCTGCCGGCGGGTTTGGTCAACAGCGACGGTTTGTAGTGGCTTCAATGATGGGTATAATCGGCTACGGTTTTAGCTGGTTAATGTTGCAATTAATTACACCCCAAGATGGAATCGAAGCTTCAGCAATTTCGATTTTGATCGCTGTTTTTCTTCTCACCCTTGGTTTAGGGCTACCCAGTCATCAAATAGTTTACGCAGCGATCGCTTCTTTTGGCACGGCGATCGTCTTTGCGCTTTTGATCAGTTTCGGATTTTCACCCACTGCATTTCTCTTTCACAATACACCCAACCAGTGGAGTTTACTGCTGACTATTCTCTTTTTTAGTCTCGTCGGTTTGTTTGTTAGCTTTTGGTTAGCAGTGAGTCACTATCTCATCGTACCGGGATTGCGCTTTTTTGGCTGGCGTTGAGGGGGGGTGTGGTGTGGGGGAGCGTGGTGTGGGGGGAGAAATATTTCTTCTTATAAGGTAGATGCCGAAAACCCCTGAGAAACAGCAACGCAGTTGCGCTTTTCGTGCTTCAGACAGGGGATGAAGGCTATTGAGCAGGGTTTACCCTGCCTTCAGGTATTTTCGGATCGGGGAGAGAGTCGATCCATTCATCAAGCATACTGCTGATAGTCCTGTCTAATTCAGTTGATAATAAGACAAGCTTATAGTATCTGCGATCAGTCATTCTTACGTTTAATCTTTTATTTTTCATTGTGTCAACCATTGGCGTTACTTTAATGTTAGTATATTAATAGGTCGAAAACAATTAAGTTTAGTAGTAAGGTTAAATTAATGCTAGTTCTGGAATACAAAGTTAAAGGCAAAAAAGCTCAATATACAGCAATTGATGACGCTATCCGTACCACCCAGTTTATCCGCAATAAAGCGATTAGGTACTGGATGGACGCTGACAGAGAGTTGAAAGTTGACAAGTTTGCGCTTAACAAGTACTCCACCCAACTTCGCAAAGGTTTTACCTTCGTTACTGACTTAAATTCAATGGCTTGTCAAGCTGCCGCAGAACGTGGATGGGCTGCTATATCTAAGTTTTACGACAATTGCAAATCTAGTAAGCCTGGTAAAAAAGGGTTTCCAAAATTTCAAAAAGATTGTCGTTCAGTTGAATATAAAACATCAGGATGGCGGTTACATCAAACTAAAAGACGCATCACTTTTACGGATAAAAAAGGTATTGGTGAGTTAAAACTTTTAGGTAAATGGGACTTACAGACATACGACGTTAAAGATATTAATCGAGTCCGGCTAATCCGTCGTGCAGATGGGTATTACGCTCAATTCTGCATCGTCGTTGATGCGGTAGACATTCAAGCTAAAACCGGAAAAGAAATAGGTTTGGATGTTGGAATAGAGTCATTCTATTCCGATAGTAATGGACATCACGAACCCAACCCTAAGTTTTTGAGAAAGTCTGAAACAACAATTAAGAAATCTCAAAGACGTATTTACACTCATGTAAAAGGTTCGTCGGGTAGACGCAAAGCAAGAAAGCTCTACGCCAAAAAACACTTAACTATAAGTAGGCAACGTAATGAACACGCTAAGAGAGTAGCGCGTTGCGTAGTCAAATCTAACGATTTAGTAGCCTACGAAGATTTAAGAGTTTCCAATATGGTTAAAAACCATTGTTTAGCAAAATCGATTAGTGACGCTAGTTGGTATTTGTTCAGGCAATGGTTAGAATATTTCGCTGGTAAATTTGATAAGTTAGCCGTTGCTGTTTCACCTCATTACACATCTCAAAAGTGTAGTAGTTGCGGTGTGATTGTCAAAAAATCTCTATCAACTCGTACCCATAATTGTAGTTGTGGATGCGAGTTGCATAGAGACGTCAATGCTGCGGTGAATATTCTAAATCTTGCACGACAAGCTAGGGACGGGCAGTCCCGAAGTAACGCTAAGGGACTAGTTGCCTCTACGCTACTTGGCGAAAGCCAGGCATGTGCAAGTGACTAGGTAGAACTTAGAATCCCCGTGCATTCATGCCGGGGAGTGTCAATACCGTTCAAAGTAATCTCTACAAAACTACCTTGGTTATAATTATAGTATATCAGACATTATAAGGCTTTTGACCGAAAAAATGGGACTCAAGCCCCGTCCTAGAAGGACGGCTTTATGGTAAAATAGATATAGTCGCCATAGGGCATTAGGAGACTATAAACGAACGTCGAGGGATGATAAGACTATTTCGATAGCACAACCCAATGAAGCGTTAAGGAATCCTCGGACTTTAGGACGAGGAGGTATGTCAAATGGCTAGAATTAAATTTAAACCGAATAATAAAGTTGCCTATGATAAAGCACCAGTACAGTTTAAAGTCTTACCAGGTGTTAGAGAAAAATTGAAAACCGTCCCAGATTGGCAGGAACGGCTAAGAGATTTTGTAGACAGTTTAATTGAAGATATTGACAAACGGTAAGCTATGTCTAGTTATGAACAGATATTAGCCAACAGCTTCTAACCCTTTCCCCCCTTTCCTCCTCAACAAAATTGCCCCATTAATCAAAATCCCCCTAGCTGCTTTTATGGTGCGACTAGGGGGATTTCATAAAGAGTGGATTATAGAGTTTCAGTATAGTTCTTGATGTTTTTATTGTAGACTCTCCATCTACTTGTGACTGGTGTTTATAACATAATTCATTTTAATTTAACAATTGTTTTATCATTTGTTCATATATCTGGGAAAAACACAGAGCGATCGCCTTACATACCAGCTTCCCCAATGCCCCATTCCCCATATAAGTAAAGATCCCCCCAAACCGCTTTTTTACTTAAGGTGTGGGGGGATCTCATAAAGAGTAGGTGATAGAGTTTCTGTATACTTGCTGACAAATCCATTCTATACAGCGTGTTTTCTATTGACTAGCCAAAATCGGATAATTTACAGTAGTTTTACGGCTTCTTTATTACTTCTTCATGCCGATCGCTTACTGAATAAGTCTTATATGTAAGTATAGCAATACATTCAAAGCCTAGCTCGCCTAGTTGTAAACTAACTCTATGCAAAAAAATATTAAACTGAAAATTGCCGCTACCGTAACGCTGTTAGCTTGTTTAGGGTTTACAGAGCAAGCCTTTGGATTCAATCAGCAAGACATGGATAGCTTGAAAGCAACAAGGTCTTGTCCACGGTGCGACTTGACTGGTGCTGACTTAAGTCAAGCTAACCTAGCTGGAGCAAATTTACGAGAAGCTAACTTAAAAGGTGCTACTTTATCTGGTGCTAATCTCAAGAATGCGGATTTAACAAGTGCAAATCTCGAAGGTGCGGTAATGAATTCTACCAATCTGTCTGGTGCTTCCATGACGGGTACTAATTTGAAATCAGCATCGCTGGAAAATGCCGATTTGAGTTTTGCGGGTTTGATCAGCACCAATTTAGAAGCAACTAACTTCAAAGGTGCTAAATTGCAATTTACCAATTTTCGGGGGGCATACTTCCGACTGACAACTTTGCCAGTTGGCACCGTCACATCTGACAAACCCTATGGGTGGTCATTGCAAGAAGGTACAGAAGAGCCGAAAAAGAAACCACGGGAATCATCTAAAAAGAAATAAGGCATTTTTAAGAGGGGGAAAGGGGAAAGGGGAAAGGGGAAAGGGATGGAAATAAAGAGTTATTTAAACTCTGAGAATATTTTTCTTACCCTCCCCCTTGATCACGCAGTCCCCCTTGATCACGCAGTCCCCCTTATCCCCCACTCCCC
>NZ_JAOWRF010000117.1 GCF_025753815.1 Plectonema radiosum NIES-515
CCATCCCCCCTTCAAGCGTTATCTTAAAACTTGGTACTTAGGCGTAATTATATATCCGGCTTAATTCGCTTTTTTCAGTACAAACTCACGCAGTAGCCAAACAAAATTGAGGTTAAAAGGTTTCTTTTGATGACTGGTATAAAGTTAAATTTTTCACCCAAAATTCTTTTTTCCTCGTGGCGTTTTTTCTCTAAATGCCTGTTGGTAATAGCTTGCCTGTTCATCATTGAGATGCAACCTGCATTTGCAGGTATCAATACTGACACGTATGATGGCAATATTTTTGTCGTCTATGCTGGCAATGGTTCGCTGGTTCCTCCAAAACAGACCCTCGCACAAACTTTAGCAGAACATAAACCCGCAGTATTAGCGTTTTATGTGGAGGACAGCAGCGATTGCAAACAATATGCCCTTATTGTTTCACGAATACAAGAATTCTATGGTCGCGCCGCAGAAATTATCCCTGTAAGTGTAGATAGTATTTTACCCAAAGAAACTTATGCTACTACAGAACCAGGTTATTACTACTCTGGTGCAGTTCCGCAAGTTGTCCTGTTTAACCAGTCGGGTAATGTAGTTTTGAATAAAAACGGTCAAGTGCGGTATGAAGAAATAGACGACAGATTGCGCGAAGTGTTTGATTTATTACCTCGTGATAAATCAGTGCAGTTAAAACGGCGTTCCTTCAATGAGTTAAATAGTGAAATAACTGAATAATTTATGGGGCAGACTTAATTCGTCTGCCCTAATTTTTTGTGAAATCAGATACGACATAATGATTGAAATCAGGACATAATATCTAAATATTCTTGATGAATAATAATGTAGAGACGTAGCAGTGCTACGTTTTGTAGGGGTTCTGGATAACGCATATTAAGCATAGCGATCGATGTCTAATGCCCGATTACCAATTACCAATGACTAATAGAGTGTGTCCTCATGTCAAAGGTTTATACTACCGAGGAACTAATCCAAATTTTACGTTCTGAACGCCAAGCCTGCCTCAAGGGTGAGCGTTTAAAGTTAGAAGTAACGGTATCTGGCAATCCTTTAATTGACCAGTTTATCAAAAGTGATGGGCTACAAAAATTCACTGCATATGAAGATTTTAAAGCCGCTATTCACGACTATCAAAAAAAATATCAAGTTTCCGGAATTATCTGGCGCAAGGTAACTATTAAAAGTCAAACTTTGCGATATCCAGAAGTAGATACTCAGTTAATTGCTTTACCAGGTGATGTGGAAATATTAAAAAAATCTAAAAATTCTCTATTGAATTTTTGGGATGAAGTAACAGATGGAATGGATTTATACTTAAGTTTTAATAATAGCAAACAATATCAAAACATTTTCAAAGCTGATGTAGAGAGAATTGCTCAAAGAACAGAATGGGCAAGTTTGTGTGTGTTTGAAAATTCTAACTTTTTGGAAATAATTTTGCAGTTGGGATGGGGTAAACCAGAAGAAGCTAGTTATAAACGAGGAAGACCCCATTCTGGTAGTGAATATATTCACGCAGTTAATCCTGGTAATCGTCCGATTGGTTAAATATTGTAGTAAGCAATGCCCGTGCTTTTAAGCGCTGAAGCGCTTACTACGAATAAAAAAAGCATTTGCTGTCAGTCTCAGGCACGAATCGCCATAAGATAATTAGCGCGGTGATTTAATAAATTAGGACTATTTTATGGAGATTTTGCCAGAAAATTTGCTTTCTTTGCGGGGACAGGTGGCAATTGTAACAGGTGCTTCACGGGGAATTGGGCGAGCGATCGCACTCGAATTAGCGACATACGGAGCTTATATAATTGTCAATTATGCCAGTTCTAGCCGCGCTGCTGAGGCACTAGTAGAAGAAATTACATCAGCGGGAGGTCAAGCTTTAGCACTGCAAGCTGATGTTTCCCAAGCTGAACAAGTAGACGCACTATTTAATAGTGTCATGGAAAAATGCGATCGCATTGATATCTTGGTCAACAATGCAGGTATCACCCGCGACACATTACTGTTGCGAATGAAGCTAGAAGATTGGCAAGCCGTAATAGACCTCAACTTAACAGGTGTATTCTTATGTACACGCGCGGCTAGTAAAATTATGCTCAAGAAACGTTCCGGGCGCATCATCAACATTACCTCCATTGCCGGACAAATGGGCAACCCCGGACAGGCAAACTATAGCGCCGCGAAAGCAGGTGTCATCGGCTTTACGAAAACCGTCGCCAAAGAACTTGCATCTCGCGGCATCACCGTCAACGCCGTCGCTCCTGGTTTCATCGCCACCGACATGACCAGCAAACTTAGCAATACCGAAGAAATTCTGAAATTTATTCCCCTAAATCGCTACGGTCAACCTGAAGAAGTTGCCGGGATGGTGCGCTTCCTCGCCGCCGACCCCGCTGCTGCTTACATCACCGGGCAAGTTTTCAACGTCGATGGCGGAATGGTTATGGCCTGATTCAGGAGGGGGAGACAAGGGGAATTTTAGAGCGCCTCCTCACTCCCCCGACTAATTACTGATAAGATTATAAAAATTATTTCTTCGTAAATAAATGTGACAAAATCCTATATCTCCAAAAAAACTCGTACACAACTGACCGAGAGTTATATATGGACGATAGAATTTCTCAATCAAAAAGATAGTAGCGAGAATATCGTCAAATAATACGTAACTTGAGGGGATAGTTAATTAACGATGGCTCCAATAAATAATACATCCACTCCAGATGCAGCGATTGTTATTCAAGGCACTAGTAACTTGAGAACAAACCTGACACCAGATACAATTTTAATTACAGGTACTGATAACCCAGATATCATTTTTGGCACACCAGGCAATGATGAAATCAGGGCTTTAGCAGGAGACGATACAATATTCGGCACTATCGGAAACGATGTAATTGATGGTGGCAGTGGATTTGATACTGTAGATTACACTAACTTAGGACAAGCGATTACACTGCTTCCTAGAGGTGTAATTGGGGGGGGAGATTCAAGCGGTGGTCAAATTTTAAATATTGAGAGAATTGTTGGTGCTAAAGGTCAACCGAATGCTATAGACGGTTCTGGTGGTACGGGACCGACTTCTTTTGATATTAACTTAGAAGCTCGTCAGTTAATTGTAAATAACGTTCCTAGCCTTGGTTCGCTCAACTTTGTTGTGGAAAACTTCGTTAATGTTACGGGGACACCAAATCAAGACAACATTGTTGGTAGCAGTGGCAATAATACTCTTAATGGATTTGGTGGCGATGATAATTTAATTGGTGGAAATGGCAATGATACACTAATAGGTGGAGATGGCAATGACACTTTATTAGGTACTACCAATACAGGAACCTCAGGTTTAAATGAAAGAGATATTTTAACCGGTGGAAGCGGCGTAGACAAATTCATTTTGGGCAACGCTTCTGGTTCTTTCTACAAACAAAATGGCAACAGAGACTTTGCAGAAATCACAGACTTTGCCTTTGGCGAGCAAATTCAATTAGGGACTGGTGATGTCTTCAATATCCAAAGAAATAAGTCTGGATTTAACATCTTTGCCGTGAAAGATAACCAAAATGACTTAATCGCTAGAGTAACTATTAGCACAGGATCGACAACTTCAAGGAATTCTCTTACAGAAACCCTTGATAATGCCAGTTCCTTACTTGATACCTTACCAACAGAAAATTTCCTAGTTCCTGCTGGAGGTAACGGTATTTTTGTCACCGCTTAAATAAGTTTTGAGCGATCGCCTTTTAGTTTGGCTTAGACACCATTCAAAAGGGCGATCGCTTAAAGAGTGAAATCCACAGATATTTTAATCTCTAGACTGTCGCCCGTATCCTTTGCCAGAGAGTAAAGGCTAAAAGGATAATGATGCCGCTAAGGGTGGCAATTATCACTGGCAAACTCATGTGTTGTGTTCTCATCGCCAGCAAGTTGAAAATCAAGGTGATTGACCACAAAATAAACCCAGCGTTGCGCTGGGATAAACCCCAAGCTAGCAAGCGGTGGTGTAAATGGTCTTTACCGGGGGTACTCATGGGATTTTTCCCTGCCATCAGCCGCTTGACTACCACTTGAGTGGTATCTAGCACTGGTAACAGCAAGAATAACACTGTCGGCACCAGGGAAAACACGGTAGTTACTTGGAGTTTACCGAGAATACTGGTTGCCGCTAGTACATAGCCAAAAAAGTAGGCTCCGGCATCACCCATAATGATTCGCGAGGGGTGGAAGTTGTGACGCAAAAAGCCCAGCGCCGCCCCCCCCAATGCTGCTAAAACTAAAGTTGCTGCTGCCCGATTGGGAAACTGAGCAGAAACTGCCAACAAACTCATGGCGGTGATAAAGCTGACTCCTCCCGCCAAACCATCCATACCATCCATCAAGTTGATGGCGTTGGTAATTCCTACTACCCAAAACACCGTTAACAACATTGACAAAATTGAGTCAATGGGTGTGCCAAAAGTGAATTCAATGCTGATATCATTAGCAACCAGCAAAAGTGCGGTGAGAATTTGAGTAAACATCCGCACAGACGGCGGTAAGCCGAACTGATCGTCTATAAAGCCGACAAGAACTAATATTGAACCTCCCAATAAAATACTCAGCACCTGCACCAATACGTTTTGCACTTCGATTGGGCGTAAAAGGCTAGCTAGTACCAACGCGGCGATTACTCCGGTGTAGATAGCCAAACCCCCCGCATTGGGCAGAGGTTCTCGATTTAGTCGTCGTGCGTTTGGTTGGTCAGCCCAACCGACGCGCAAGGCAAACTTGCGTAAAGTCGGAATCATACGCCACGTAACTAGCCAAGCCAAAAGAAACGTAAATACTACCGCTAACCAGCCGGAACCGCTAGGTTTAGCTATACCAATAGACTGAAGGGAGTCGTATAGATTCATCTCCCGATTTAAGCATTACTGCCAATAGCCGACATGAGTATCAAGTGTATATTAATCAATTTTTTTCCATTTATTTGTAAAATTAACTGCCTCCTTAGTTAGCACTCAAAGCTATTGAGTGCTAAATTGTCTATTGGAAGCGCTAGAGAAGTCAAACATGGCAAAAATTGTTGCATTTAATGAAGAATCACGCCGGGCACTAGAAAGAGGCATTAACGCCCTTGCCGATGCGGTAAAAATCACCCTAGGTCCAAAAGGTCGCAACGTCCTTTTAGAAAAGAAATTTGGTGCCCCTCAGATTGTTAACGATGGTATCACCGTTGCCAAAGAAATTGAACTAGAAGATCCGCTAGAAAATACTGGCGCTAGACTAATCCAAGAAGTGGCGTCAAGAACCAAAGATGTGGCGGGAGACGGCACCACCACCGCTACAGTTTTGGCTCAAGCGTTGGTCAGAGAAGGTTTGAAGAACGTCGCCGCCGGTACCAATCCAGTCGCTTTAAAGCGGGGGATCGACAAAACCATCGAAGCGTTGGTGCAAGAAATTGCTGCTATAGCCAAGCCAGTTGAAGGTAGTGCGATCGCCCAAGTTGCCACCGTGTCAGCTGGTAACGATGAAGAAGTCGGCACCATGCTTGCCGAAGCGATGGAAAAAGTCACCAAAGACGGTGTAATCACTGTTGAAGAATCCAAATCCCTAACCACTGAATTGGAAGTTGTTGAAGGGATGCAGATAGATCGGGGTTATATTTCCCCCTATTTCATCACCAACAACGATCGCATGACGGTGGAATTTGAAAATGCCCGCATCCTGATTGCTGACAAAAAAATCAGCAGCATTCAGGATTTAGTGCCTGTCTTGGAAAAAGTCGCCCGTTTGGGTCAAGCTTTGCTAATTATCGCCGAAGATGTAGACGGTGATGCTTTGGCAACTTTGGTAGTTAACAAAGCAAGAGGTGTGTTGAGTGTCGCTGCGATTAAAGCCCCTGGTTTTGGCGATCGCCGCAAAGCTATGTTACAAGATATTGCGATTCTCACCGGCGGACAAATGATTTCTGAAGAAATCGGTTTAAGTTTGGATACCGCTACTTTGGAAATGCTGGGAACTGCCCGGAAAATCGTTATTGACAAAGAAAGCACCACCATTGTAGCTGGCGAAGCCAGTTCGGACGTCCAAAAGCGCATTGGTCAAATTCGCAAACAATTGGAAGATACTGATTCCGACTACGACAAAGAAAAACTGCAAGAACGCATCGCCAAGCTAGCTGGTGGTGTGGCAGTGATTAAAGTCGGTGCGGCAACCGAAACCGAACTCAAAGACCGTAAACTGCGGATTGAGGATGCCCTCAACGCTACTAAAGCCGCTGTGGAAGAAGGAATCGTTCCTGGTGGGGGAACAACCCTGATTCACTTGGCGAAGAAGATTGAGGAAATTAAAAAGACCCTCGACGCAGAAGAAAAGATCGGCGCTGATATTCTAGCGCGAGCACTTGAAGCTCCCCTCCGTCAAATTGCCGATAATGCTGGTGCTGAAGGTTCGGTTATTGTTGCCAGAGTGCGCGAAAGCAATCTCAATATCGGCTACAACGCTGCTACAGGCGAATTTGAAGACTTGATTGCTGCTGGGATTATTGACCCTGCTAAAGTTGTGCGTTCTGCTTTGCAAAACGCCGCATCTATCGCAGGTATGGTCTTAACGACAGAAGCGATCGTTGTCGAGAAGCCTGAGAAGAAACCCGCTGGCGGTGCCCCTGACATGGGTGGCATGGGCGGCATGGGTGGCATGGGCGGTATGGGCGGCATGGGCGGTATGGGCATGATGTAGCCACTAGGGACGCTTGGACTGGGTAATAAAGCCCCACACCAATCCCTAATTTCTGTCGTCAAATCCAGTAGGGACGGGGTTTCCCCGCCCTTATTTAATTTAATTAAATCAGAAAAAATTTAAGAATTAAACCGCTGCGCTCTCTCTAGAGAGAGCGCACAGAAAAAGAAGTATTTTAATTTGTGAGATTTTCCTTTGCCCAGAAAGCAGCTTGAGTGCGTAGACGCTGCATCGGCTTGTGGTAACACATCGCCTAACCCCAATCGCCCTAAAATTGGATTAACGTAATTTTTCACATCTGGGCAATTTCTTGATTATTTTTACCTTGAGAAATTAGCTTTAAAACTTTTGATATAAATATTTTTGCAGCGGTTTGTCTTGCAAAGACAAACTGTTTTTTTATAAGATTATTTTATTTTCACCGTTGTCTTCTCAGCAAGAAGGTGTTAAAACACTAAAACAGAAATAATCATGTAATTTTTCATGACAAAATCAAACCGTCTAAAATGACTAATTTAAATTGATAAGATTAATGTGAAAAAAAGTCAATAAATTTATCTTGCCTTTTTGCCAGTTAAAAAGTCAAAGATAGATGATTTTTGACTAACTTGTTACAGGTAAAGCTACATGATGAGAAAACTT
The DNA here is from genome assembly GCF_025753815.1 of Plectonema radiosum NIES-515. GTDB lineage: Bacteria > Cyanobacteriota > Cyanobacteriia > Cyanobacteriales > Nostocaceae > Hassallia > Hassallia radiosum_A. The sequence goes on from NZ_JAOWRF010000117.1 coordinate 7,357, forward strand.
CGTCGCCTTCCTCTAAGATTAGTTAAGCCAAAAGATGATGAGGAAGACTTTTTTCACCGACCGGGTGATATGCCGGGAACTATCATTATTGATGCCGACGCTCCAGCACCGATAATATTCCTGATCGATTATAACAAAACCGATGTCGTCCACAAGCAATTAAATACCCCAGAGGAGTGCGCTCCTTATTTGGATAAAGAATCTGTGACTTGGGTGGATGTGCAAGGTTTAGGCTCTGCCGACATTTTGGAACGTCTGGCAAAGGTGTTTGATTTGCATCCTTTGGTTTTAGAAGATGTAGTTAATGTACCAGAGCGTCCCAAAATAGAGGATTATGACGATCAATTAGTGATAATTTCGCGCATGGTCGTGCCAAAAGAGAGAGTATGTGGCTTTTATAGTGAGCAAGTAAGTTTGGTCTTGGGGAAATATTACCTGCTGACAGTGCAGGAGGAACCAGAGCATGATTGCTTAGAAGGAGTGCGATCGCGTATCGATAAAGGTAAAGGCATTATCCGCTCATCAGGAGCCGATTATTTAGCTTACACTCTGTTAGATGCGATTATTGATGGGTTTTTTCCAGTCCTAGAGCTTTACGGCGATCACATCGAAGAGTTAGAGGAGGAAGTAATTGTCAATCCTACCCCCAAAACTTTACAAAAAATCTATAAAATTAAGCGAGAATTACTGCAACTGCGTCGCGCTATCTGGCCCCAGAGGGATGCGATTAATTCTTTAATTAGAGAAGGCAACGATTTAATCAGTGATGAGGTGCGAATCTACTTACGAGACTGTTATGACCACGCAGTACAAGTAATGGACATGGTGGAAACCTACCGAGAACTTGCATCTGGGTTGATGGATGTGTATCTTTCAGCAGTCAGTAACAGAATGAATGAAGTCATGAAGTTTTTGACGGTGATGTCGTCAATTTTTATTCCATTAACTTTTGTTGCGGGAATATACGGCATGAACTTCGATACGGAAAAATCGCCCTGGAATATGCCTGAGTTGCAATGGTATTGGGGTTATCCACTTTGTTTAGCAGTGATGGGGACGATCGCCGGGGGGTTGATATTTGTGTTTTGGCAGCGCGGCTGGTTTGAGAACTTTTCCAAAATTAATCAAAAGTGACAATTTGAGATTGGCAATGAGTCGAATATCCAAATCATTAACAGGGAGTCTATATTCATTATGAGAGGAACAGGCGATCAGAATTTATTTGTTTTGACGTTTTACATGATTGGCGTCACTTACACTTTCAATCGAATGGTTGAATCAATCGACGACCAAATTAAGTTTGAATATCAAAAAGCTGTCGTCGAAGAACAACTCAAAGAACAAAATATCCAAGACCATGTAGGAATTTCCTTTAAACTCCAACCCAAAAACTCACTTGAGGACGTGAAAGAGTTATCAATTAGTATTGAGAATAAATCCCAGAATCTTGCGGTGTACGCTGACTGGGATAATAGCTCCATCGTGGTCGAACATAACAAGCAATCGCGAAGAGTAATTCGCAAATCGCCAGACCTAACCCGTGACTTAGCTGTACCACAAAGTCCAAGCTTAGTTGCTCCGAAGAAAACACTTACAGAAGCGGTGACAGCTGAAGATGTTTTCCAGCGCGATGTCACAACCGGAACCTACTCACCGAAAAAACCGATAGTTAATATACTTGCGCTGAGAGACAGCCCTGTAAAGGCGCAAAAGATTTTGTACAGCGACTTTATGAACCAAAGAAAAAAGTTGGAATTTTCCTTACAATTAGTGCTAAGGATATCTGAAGTGCGTGTAGGTTTAGCTCCAGGTGTGAATATCCCTCCCATGTGTATTATAAATTGTCCCTTTGTAGTCAGAAAGCTACCTTGGACATATGCCCTACCTTGGAATAAAAGAAGATAAGTTAATTTAAAACCAGACACACGGCCCCATCCAAGATTACACTTGATCGTGGGAGAGAGTAGGCGCAGGCAGTTGCAGATCAGTTTCGTTGAAACTGGTTTGAGGAAAGTCCGGACTCCCGAAAGACCAAACTTGCTGGATAACGTCCAGTGCGAGCGATCGTGAGGATAGTGCCACAGAAAGATACCGCCAAATAAAGTTAGGAATTAAGAGTTTTGAGTGTTGTCGTTTTAACTCATAACTCATAACTCATAACTCATAACTAATTTGGTAAGGGTGCAAAGGTGCGGTAAGAGCGCACCAGCAGCGTTGAGAAGCGCTGGCTCGGTAAACCCCGGTTGGGAGCAAGGCGAAAGGAACTACGGTTGGTCTTTTACCAGTTCCGTTAGAAGAGAGCCGCTAGAGGCGTTTGGTAACAAACGTCCCAGATAGATAACTGCCCTCGCAAGAGAACAGAACCCGGCTTATGACTTACTCTCTCCCCCATTTTTCTGCCTTCGCCATTTGTTAATGACCAATGACCAATGACTCTCGCTTATCCACGCCGCCAGCGGCAGCTCGAAAGCTTAGTACAAAAATTAAGTCTGTCAATACAAGCACCTATAAAGTGGCAACTTCTTGATTTGGCGCTGACTCATCCAACTGTCTCTGAGTCGGCAAATTATGAACAACTGGAGTTTGTCGGCGATGCGGTGGTGCGCTTGGTGGCGGCTGTTGTGTTGTGGGAAAATTATCCTGATTGCCCAGTGGGAGATTTTGCGGCAATTCGTTCGGTGTTAGTAAGCGATCGCATTCTTGCTCAACTAGCAAAAGAATACGGTTTGGAGTTATACTTACTAGTCGCTGGCAGTGCTACCGCTGATAAAGTTGGTCAAGAGTCACGACTGGCAGATGCTTTTGAAGCCGTCCTGGGAGCACTTTACCTCAGTACTCAAAATCTTGAACTTATTCACCCTTGGCTAGATCCTCACTTCAAACAATTAGCGACCGAAATTCGTCTCGATCCTGCCAGACTGAACTATAAAGCTGCTCTACAAGAATGGACTCAAGCTCAATTTAAAGTTTTACCTGAATATCGAGTTGTGGAAATTAATCTACCGCACCACAATCAAGAACGTTTCATGGCTGAAGTCTGGCTGCACGGCAAAAAGCTCGGTCAAGGCAAGGGACGCTCGATTAAAGGCGCCGAGCAAGCTGCCGCAAAAGTAGCTTTTTTTGCGATTAGCTCTCAGGATAAACCCTAATTAGTCAATAGTTGATACTCCATAGTTAAAAGTAATTTTTATAACTATTGACGATTGGCGATTTACCGTTGACTATTAACTATTAACTGTTGACTCTTGACTATTAACTCATGATTAAAATCGCTGTTATCGGGGTTGGGCGTTGGGGTGTGCATTTACTACGGAATTTTTTAGAACATCCCGATGTGAGTGTTGCGGCAGTAGTAGACCCCAATCCAGAACGATTAGCAGCATTAAAACAGCAGTTTAACTTAGATGAATCTGTACTATTAACAACTCAGTGGCATGAGATCGAGCAGCTGCCTGGGTTGCAAGCAGTAGTAATTGCCACTCCCGCGATCGCTCATTACTCTTTAATTGCCGATGCTTTACGCTGGGGATACCACGTTTTAGCAGAAAAACCCTTAACTTTAAATCCAATAGAGTGCCAAGAATTATGTCAGTTAGCAGAACAACTGAACTTAATTCTGATGGTTGACCACACTTATTTATTTCACCCAGTAGTTGAGCGAGGGCAAACTGTAATTCAAGCTGGTAAATTAGGTGATTTACGTTACGGCTACGCATCCCGCACGCATTTGGGACCAGTCCGTCAAGATGTCGATGCCTTATGGGACTTAGCGATTCACGATATCGCAATTTTTAACAATTGGCTAGGTCAAACACCCGTGAAAGTACAGGCAACGGGTACAGTTTGGCTACAGGGA
>NZ_JAOWRF010000220.1 GCF_025753815.1 Plectonema radiosum NIES-515
TTCCCCCCTCTCCCCCTTCCTCCACAGTCGGTGAATTTATTCAACTGCTGCGACGGGGAACCATCACCGCTAACCCTTACCCAATGCGTCCTGTAGGACCAGCTAGCAAAGCTGTCACCTTAGCGACAATCTTTCAATATCGCGCAAGTAGGCGATCGCACCGCTGGCATTTTTGGCTAGATGCTGGTTCACCTTTATGGTCAAAAGGTGGTGCAGCAACGTTGTTTGGTGCCCCTTTCTTTCTGCAACACAGATTAGGGGAGCCTTGGACAGCAGAAGACGAAAAATTGTCAGAAGAACAGCGACTGCAACGAATTTTGGCAGATTTGCTCTCTCGTGTATCCGAAAAAGTATATTTGTGTCACAGCGAATTAGCCGTGAACGGACAAGAACAACTCGGTCCGTTATTGCCTTTGGTGAATGCTTGCGTATCAGTTATTACTGAGCCGGCTGTCAAAAAATGAAAATATTCTTCCACACTTTTCCACTGACGATTAGCCCCAGAGACTATTCACCGCGATCGCTCCCGTTCCACTTGCGAGCTTTCCTAGTTGTGCTGGAACTGTTCAAGCTCCTTAATCCTGCTATCTAACTGGCTTGTTTTAATTGCATTCACTCCAAAACCTTGATGAATTAGAAGAAGTTCTATTTTCGCGTTGCCAAGTAATTCTAAAACAAGCATCTTTGATTAAAGCGATCGCCTATTTCTTCTACTGATGCCCAAAAACAACAGCTTTATCATTCCAGCGCAGCCGGAATTGATCTGAGCGGGGGTTAGATTCTCCGCAGCGATCGCTCGTTGCCAGTTGTTTAAGTCTGGGATGGTTGCAGGCATATCCGCAACCATCCACGTGGAATTTCTCCAGAAAAAGTAGCCTATTGGCTTGGTGACGACGTGCAAACGGTGCTGAGTTATTATTGTCACCCTGACGTAACCAAAGCTGAATGCCCAGATTTTTGAGTAGTAGCTTTACTCAAAAATCCCTGGAAAAGCTTGTTAGTGCTAATGGTGGTAATTCTAAGGGTATTGTACCGAGAAATCCTTTGCGAAAATCGGTTAAAAGTTGCCTTGCGGTACGCTCGACATCACCTTTGTAGCGATGAAGAGCTAATGCGTGTAAATATGCTTCTCCGGTGTCGGTTGTGGAATCGAGGTCGTAACGAGTCTCTAAGGGTTTTTTCGGTAATACGTTAGTTGCTACGGCTTCTAAGTACATGACCAAATCTGCGAGTGCTGATGCTACTAGTTGATTATCATAAGATGCTTCGCCAATATCGTCACAAATCGCTAACTTTAATGCGGCTTCTTGGTCTTCTAACTTTAGGGGGATGACACCAGGAGCATCAAGCAATTCTAATTGCTCAGAAATTCGCACCCAGCGCAAGGAACGAGTTACACCAGGACGAGCAGCACTTTCGACTACTCGCTTTCCCACTAAGCGGTTAATCAAAGCCGATTTACCGACGTTGGGAAAACCAATGACTACAGCACGGACGGGACGCGGTAGCATTCCACGATCGCTTCTTCTTTTATTTATCTCTACTCCCGCTGCTTGTGCTGCTTTTGATACCGCAATTACACCTTGCCCTTGTTGAGCATTGGTAAAATAAGGCACTTCACCTTGACATTGAAACCAATCGATCCAAAGCGATCGCGCTCTTTGTGTAATCATATCTACTCGGTTTAGCACCAACACCCGCTCTTTACTCCCCACCCACTCTGTCATTTGCGGATGGTTTGTCGCTAAAGGTATGCGTGCATCTCGGACTTCCAGCACCACATCTACACGCTTTAGCTGTTCTTTAAGTTTCTTTTCAGCTTTGGCAATGTGACCGGGATACCATTGAATCAGGTTTAATTTATAGTTTTGAGTTATTGACATTTGTTTGTTGATAGTTGTTGGTTGATAGTTAACAGTTATCAACTATCCATTTTAGATTGATGCAAAATTATTCTATTGCCATCAGGATCGTAAGCGGAAATTTCTCTACCGTGAGAAGCGGTTGTGATTTCTCCTGGTGGGGGATAACCTAAAGCACTCAGGTGAGCGATCGCATCTTCTAAGTTACTCACCTCTAAACATAAACTCATCTTACTTTTAAGTGAGTTAATAAACTCAGATTCATTACTCTTTTTTGGTTTGAAAATACTTAATCTTACACCTGATAATTGAAACTCAGCATAAATATTTGGAATGATTTTTACTGGTTCTTGTTTGAAAAAATTAGTATAAAAACAAACTAATTCTTCCAAATTAATCGTGGCTATGGTGACGAAAGCATCAGTATATTGAAAAACCATATCCTTTTAGAATTAATTGTAGAGAAAACCACCGCTGGAACTCTCGCAGAAGCAATCCGCAGTCGCATTTTGAAACCGTTAGGGTTGAAACATACCTTTACAGAATTGCGTGAACCGATTATAGGAAACGTAGCTACAGGTTATAGCGATCGCACCCCGGATGGCAAGCTAGATAGTTCGAATAACGTGAATGATGGAAATGGCTTGGGAGATGGGGGATTAGTTTCTAACGCTGAGGATTTAGCTGTTTTTGCGAAAGCTTTGTTTGCGAAAAAAACTTTACTTTCTCCCCAAATGATGAAACAATTCTTAACGTTTACAGATAACGAAGGTTATGGATACGGTTTAGGTGTAGAACGTTTTCCGACACCTTTTGGTGAATCATTCGGTCATACTGGTACAGCATACGGTTTTGTAACTTTGATGGCATATCTACTTAGGAAAGATACTACTGTGATTGTGCTGTTTAATGACCAGGATGTTGATATTAAAGGAATTGCCATGAAGGCTGTCGAGTTAGTCAATAGTCGATAGGTTGTGTAGTTTGCCACACAGGCAGCGCGATCGCGTTATTTTTTAGATATTATCTGGGTCAATATTCAATTCTCGCAGTTTTGCGGCTAGGCGATCGGCTTTTTGTGTTGCTTGTTCAGCTTGTTGTGTTGCTTGTTCAGCTTGTTGTGTTGCTTGTTCAGCTTGTTGTGTTGCTTGTTCAGCTTGTTGTGTTGCTTGTTCAGCTTGTTGTGTTGCTTGTTCAGCTTGTTGCGTTGCTTGTTCAGCTTTTTGGGTTTGTTCTTGTGCAACTTCTTCAGGTGTAGGAATTAACTGTGCTTCTGCGGTAAAATAGCGCAAATTATTTTCATGAACACCAAAGTACAAACTTAGCTGTTGACTCCACAAAAGTCCTTGAGGATTGGGTTCTATAGGTTGATAAGTACCACCAACCAAAATAAATCCCGCAAATTCTAAATTATTCGGGTCAAACCAGAAATATTCGGGAGTCCGAAAGATATCTTGATAAATCTGTTTTTTTAAACCTTTGTCAGTCGCTGCCGTTGAATTTGAAAGTAATTCTACAATCAAATTCGGATATTTCCCGTCTTCTTCCCAAACAACCCAACTATTACGGGGTTTGCGTTCAGTGTCCAGCACGACAAAAAAATCTGGTCCCTTGAAGTCTTCTGATTTGCGCTGACGTGGACTGTAATAAATGCTGAGGTTACCGGCAGCGAAAAAGTCGTTGTGATTTCGCCACCACCAGTCAATGCATTTTAATAATAGCAGCATTTGCTGCAAATGTAAGTAGCTTTCCAAAGGTGGTTCGTCACTATATAAATCCCCTGGAGGAAATATTACATCAAGTGGGGCTTCAAAATCTTTGGCGACGGACATAACTACAAGAAGTTGGGTGATATAATTTTAGTGTAGCGGGATGAGAGATTCAAAGCTTTTCTAAACGCACTACAGCATTGTAATTGGGAACTCCTTCAAGCGATCGCTATTGCTTGGCTGTATAATTAGCACCAAGCTTTTCATATCGGGTAGCGATACGACGAAACTGCCATCTGCGGTTGATAGCACGTTTAACAAGTAAAAATAATTATACTCTGCCTTAAGACAGACACACCTGATAGCTGAACATAGCGACCATAAAAACAGAAGTTTTCACCAAAAAGCTATGACTTCAACGCTATCTGTGCCTAATTCTATCGAATCGTTGCTAGGTAAAGAAGCAGAAGAGCTGCTTACATTTAAAGCAAAGGTTTCGTCAGATTTATTGCATTTACCAGGACCCGACTTTGTAGATCGAGTTTGGATTCAGAGCGATCGCAATCCCCAAGTTTTGCGAAATCTCCAGCTTTTATATTCTACAGGTCGTTTGGCTAATACCGGTTATCTCTCGATTTTACCAGTAGACCAAGGTATCGAACACTCAGCCGGCGCATCTTTTGCACCCAACCCGATTTACTTCGATTCCGAAAATATTGTCAAGTTAGCGATCGCTGCCGAATGTAACGCAGTCGCTACCACTTTAGGAGTATTGGGCAGCATTTCTCGCAAATATGCTCACAAAATTCCTTTTATCGTCAAACTCAACCACAACGAATTGCTAACTTTCCCCAATCAATCCGATCAAGTCATGTTTGCTGATGTCGAACAAGCTTGGAATTTGGGTGCAGTTGCCGTGGGTGCGACAATTTATTTTGGTTCAGAACAATCCACCAGGCAAATTCAAGAAGTTAGTCACGCATTTAAACGTGCTCACGAATTGGGGATGGTAACAATTTTGTGGTGTTATCTGCGTAATAACGCTTTTAAACAAGACAAAGATTATCACCTTGCCGCTGACCTCACCGGACAAGCGAATCATTTGGGTGTCACCATTGAAGCTGACATCATTAAACAAAAGTTACCTGAAGTTAACAATGGTTACGGTGCCGTTGCCAAAGCCACAGGTGAAAGTTACGGTAAAACCAATGAAAAGGTTTACACCGACTTGACAACCGACCACCCCATCGATTTGACTCGTTACCAGGTATTAAATTGCTACTGCGGACGTGCTGGACTGATTAATTCTGGTGGTGCGTCTGGTAAAAGCGACTTTGCGGAAGCGGTTCGCACTGCTGTAATTAACAAACGTGCCGGTGGTACGGGTTTAATTTCTGGACGCAAGACATTCCAACGTCCTTTTGAGGAAGGGGTGAAGCTGTTTCATGCGATTCAGGATGTTTATTTGTCCAAAGATGTGACGATAGCGTAGAAGGTGAAAGGGGAAAGGAATAAAAAACTTTCCCTTTTCTCTGCTTGGGATCACCTGATTAAAAACAACAACTCTGAATACTCCGTGATTTAATTTGTTATCTTCATATGCCAACTCATCTCGCTTAGATGCTGATAGAATTCCGATATTTTCATTATTTGCAATAATGGGTCTAGCTAACGCATCGCCAACTTTACATCCATCAAGAATGACCATAACGTAATTATTGACGCTTTGAAAAATCGGAACTAACTCTTCAATGAATTTAATGGCATTTACTGGTATTTTTTATATTATAGACGTGTCATGTGTTATCAAATACAATTCTTGCTCATCTGACTCTGGACGCGCACCATGAGAAGACCAAAAAATAGTAAGAGTATCATTCTGCTTCAATTTTGACACCGTTTCCTTGATATGTTCTATAATTTTAAACTTCTCTGCCTGTTTGTTAAGGAATTGAACAGCATTGGCAGATTGAATTAGCCCAGTATTCTCGTTCGTTAATAAATTGTGCATCTTGACAGCATCGTTAACGCAACCAGATAATTTTAAACGGGAGATAGGTATTCATTTATACCGGCAAACAAGCCATAATTTGTTATTGTAAGTATACCGATGTAAGTGACGGAAGAACTTTACCACCGGGGAAATAAAATACAGATGCAATAAATTCTTTATCTGCGCGATCGCACAATAATTACTGAAACCATTTTAGATTAAAATAATCATAATATTAAGTCTGTTAATCTTGTGAGTTTTGATAATGTTTGTAAGCTGCTGGCAGAAAAATATCCAGCAGATTTTGTTCGGTGGTTAATTGCTGAGGAATCGGCAAATATAAAGGTGCTAAAAACTGAATTAAGCTTGGAACCAATTCGTGCAGATTCTGTGACTTTTATTCAAACTAAAAACAGGATTATGCATATTGAGTTTCAGACTTTAACACAGTCTAGCCCAGCAATTCCCTTCCGGATGCTAGATTACTCCGTGAGATTAAAGCGTCAGTATAAGTGTCCAATTGTGCAGGTGGTCATCTTTTTGCAAGAAACAAACGATGAAATTGCTTTTACCCAAGAATATGTGGATGATACGACTATACACCACTATCAAGTAATACGGATGTGGGAGCAAGATTCGAGTTTATTCTTAAATAATGCCAATTTATTACCTCTGGCTACTCTGAGTCGTACTGATTCCCCACAAGGTTTATTATCCCAGGTTGCTGAAAAAGTGGCTACAATTTCAGATAGGGAGACAAAACAAAATATTGCCGGGTATACAGAAATTTTAGCTGGTTTGCGATTCGACAAAACTTTGATTCGTCAATTGTTAAGTGAGGATATTATGCAAGAATCAGTGATTTATCAAGATATTTTGCAAAAAGGAAAACAACAAGAAGCTTTTTCTTTATGTATGTCTCTGATAGAAGAACGTTTTGGTGAGATTGATGAATCAATTTATCAAAAAGTTCAAGGCTTGAAAATCGAACAATTAGAGGCTTTATGTCGATCGCTCTTAAGAATGTCTGAAATGGATGATTTACTAACTTGGTTGGAACAGCAACAAAGTAGTTGAAGTTAAATTGATTTTCACGGGAGCATCGCACCTCTCTACAACCCTCAACTCGTAGACGCAACGCGGCTTTTCGTTATCAGAGCAAGCTCACTTGCTTTCTTCTGAATCAGCAAAGTGTATGAAAATGCGCGTAATTAGCCCACGTAGGTGGACTTTGTTCCTAGAGCCAGCGGCTTATAGCCTGAGGGCGTTTATTGCTCAAACGCTCTTTACACTCAAGATAATACCATCTTTAGCCCGCATATAAAGCACTGGTGTGGCAAAGTCAGGTTTATCCAGTCCGATTTCCATAGAAATGGCATTGCGGGTTGTCTGGATGGCTGCATCTACAGGGTAGCCGAGTGCGAGGGTGCGGTAAAATTCGTCAGCAAAAAGCTTGGCAGTGCGGTCAAGAATAGGATATTGCATAGCGACTACTGCGGGTATTCCCCGACGCACGATGTTTGGTGCTATACCTGCAAATACTTGCTGTGAAGACATTCCCGTACCTTCACAGGAATTTAGCACAGCTAATCCCAACTTCTGGTTGCCTAAAAAGAAGTTGGCGAAATTCTCATCATTTAAGAGTTTGGATTTGCCTTCGGTATCTACTAGGGCAATAAAGCCTTTATTGTTTTCAAAGATACCATGACCGATGAAGTGAAAGACATTGTAAGGCTTTTCGCGCAGCTTTTGGTTGATGTTGCGGATGGTGGCTTCTGGTAGCACATCTAACTCAATTTTTCCTGCGTCTATGTGTTTTGCCAATGCTTCACGAATCAGCTTTGCTTCGGTGTCAACGTCCAAGGGACGCATGTCAGTGGGACTGGAGATGACTACCAAGATTTTCAGCGGTAGGGTAGCGGTTTGGAGTTCGCGCTTTTGTAGGGGAACGTCAATATAACGAGAGAGCGCGGTTTGGGTGTTGTTTGCTAAAAAGGTGTTAGTTGCCTCATCGTAGAGAAATTCCCACGGGAGCGCGGCTAGTTCTGGGGATTCAAACACCAAGCGCAAGCGTACAGCGTATCCATTTGCTTGTGCGCCTGCCATTGTAGCACGCAATTGACCGTGAATCTTGGGGGGGAAAAGTGCTTGGTAGAGTTCGTTGCCTAGTCCTTTGAGTAAATCGGCATCTTTGACTTGATGCTCAATCAGTTTTAATGTGTGCTTAATTCTGTTCATCTCCAATCGCAATTCACCCGACTCGTCACCTTGTTCTGAAGAAGCGCGAATTTTGTTGTCTTTGGTAACTAATATTTGAAAATCGTGGTAATTCATGATAATTTGATTTTTAAATGAATTATCTCTCGCCTTGGACAGTTCTTCTTGTAGGGGTGTTGGGGAATTAAGTTTTTGTTCTGCTTCCACAGGTTGCAAATTGACATCATCAATTAGCCTGCGGATATCGACGCTTTCATAGCTCTCCTCGCACTCAATCTGATATCGACCAGCTTTCAAGCGCTTATACAAATTATCTAGAGGGTAGGAATAAGGTGTAAGACTGCCTTCACAAACTTTGCAGTTACAGGGAACTAGAGTTTTATATTGCAAACGCTCAAAAGAGTTGTGGATTTTTTCGAGTTCGTGAGTGACGACTGCGAGTAATTCTTTCTTGCGATTTCCGGCTACACGGATTTTAATTTCTTTTTGATTGTAGTCTTCAATGACTTCGGCGCGAGTTTGGTCTTTGTTAAGGACAACACCGCTTTTCCAAACCAGGTTTTGCTGTTCAATCCAAGGATGTGTCTCAACAATGAAGCGGGTGAGCATACCCTTGGGCATAAAATCGTATTTGTAGCGCAAAATTAGATTATGGGATTTCTCCCAGATGTAGTGGGGTTGGTTGATATCGAGTAGTTGCGGTGCAATATAGTTGCCGGCACTATCAGGAATTGGGTAGCAAAGTTTAAACCGGATCATTAGTTGCAGCAGTTCATCTTGCATATCAGCATATTCGTCATCCTGCCAGATATCAGAAAGATTCTCTTTGGTAAAACGTCCCAGATTTTGCCTGACGGTTTCATTGTCTAATACTTTGTAGACAGCAGTGGTTCCCCATTCCGGTTTCAGGATGATGTAATGTTTAAGTGTAGAATCATCTTGGAAGTGAAGACAAACACCGAGGTCGTGCAGATAGCGACTCAACCGTAGCATATCTTTACGGTCAGTTAAATTATTGACTCGGCAAAGTTGGTAGTATTCTTCAAGATTAATGTAGTTGCGGGAGTCGTTTTCTAAGGCAGAACGGACTCTGACCCAGAGTTTGGGCAAAGGTGTATTGATGTGGGGAAGGTTGCTGATGTAAAGTTGAATAGCATTTTTTATCTGTGATAAACCACGATTGGTCGCTAAGTTAGTTGCCAGAACTTCTTTTAAATTGGTAAATTCTCCTCGCAAGGAGCGATCGCTTATTTCACACTGACGCTCTTGTTTTTCGTTTTTGATAATGAGAACTGGGCTATTGTCACTCAATAGTTCCACAACTTTCAACCACCAGTAAAAGTCGGTGTTTTCTTGACGATTATCTGCCACTAAAGCATAGAGGGAACGTTCTGTGAGAAAAAACTGGTGGGTTTGGTGGTAGATTTCTTGACCACCAAAATCCCAAATATTGACGCGAAAGTCTTTTCCGTTGGGGAGTGTGAAGTCCCAGGGGATCACGTCAATGCCTTCGGTTGATTTCTCATTGGACTGGAGATCGTAGCTTTCGTTTTCAATTTTCTTTGCTAAAGAAGTTTTACCGGCTCCTCCTTCACCAATAATTAAGAATTTTGCTTCGTAGATGAGTTCAGTTTCGTTGGGATCTTGCACCCGAAAATAGAAATCGAGAATTTCTCTTACATCTCCAGGATCTTGAGACAAATCCTTTGGTCCCAAAATCTCAGGTGGAATGGAGATTGGGTTTCTACGCAGATCCAGCTTTTTCAGTTTTTGGAGTTGGACAATTTCCTGTGGCAGACTGCTCAGTTGATTACCGCTGAGGTCAAGCGATTGTAAGTTGGTGAGTTGGACAATTTCTTGTGGCAGACTGCTCAGTTGATTGTATCGGAGGTTGAGCGATTGTAAGTTGGTGAGTTGGACAATTTCCTGTGGCAGACTGCTCAGTTGATTATCGCGGAGGTAGAGCGTTTGTAAGTTGGTGAGTTGGACAATTTCCTGTGGCAGACTGCTCAGTTGATTATTGTAGAGGTTGAGCGATTGTAAGTTGGTGAGTTGTCCAAATTCCGGTGGCAGACTGCTCAGTTGATTGTTGTAGAGTTTGAGCGTTTGTAAATTGGTGAGTTGTCCAAATTTGTTTGGCAGACTGGTTAAGTTATTAGCAACTACCTGAAGTTCTTCCAGATGATTAAGTAATCCAATTTCCGCAGGTAAAACGCTCAGGTTGTTCCCGATAGTACCGACGATATAACCCTTTTCATTAAATTGGTATTTGCCGAGAATCAGCTTTTTGAGTTGAGTCAGCTTACCAATCTCAGCCGGTAAAGCTGTCAAGTCTTTGCCAGAGAGGTCTAATTCGGTTGCCCCTTCTGTGGCAGCTTGTTCAATTAGCTGTAGCAGTTCTTTCTCGGTCATCAGTAGTTAAGAGGGGGGAGGAGTGATATCTTGTAGTATTCTCGATTAGCACCATCGCCCGCCCAGAAATAAATTTCTGGGCTAATAGCCAAAGTCCATTAAAATGGACTCAAATCCTTGTTTAGTCTTCTTAAGAAGACTTTCAATATTAGCCTCAGAATTCATTCTGAGGCGGTTTTGGGATTGGTACAATATCTCAGTTATAACAAAGTTTAACGTATCATTTATGGTTTGAAGTGCTGTACTTTTGTCGGTAATATCCCGACGGAGGTTTTATATTTGGTTCAACTTATCTATTAGACATCTGTTGGAAATTAATTATGCGTTAACCAGAATCCTTGTAGAGACGCGAAATTTCGCGTCTCTACAAGGATTCTGGAGATGTCTATTTAGTACAGCGATCGCATTTTTTACGAGCGCGTTTTTCAACGCAGAGGTGAATCAGTCTCAGGAAGCCTATGCCGTCTATTCGTACTGATGTTAGCGAAGCGTTAGCGACGCAGGAGCGTCACCCGAAAGGAGCGCAAAGGTAAGCGCAGAGTGACGCAGAGTTTTTGTGATAAATTTTGGTTATGAGTTTATGCAATGCCTTGTATAGGACTTACGCAAAAAGACCAAAAAACGAACCGCACCAGAGCGCAGAGGACACAGAGGAATAAGACGAGGGAGAGAGTTTTAGCTCTGCGATAAATCTAATTTTTTCCTATATAGCAGATTTTAGGTTTAGGAGGTACATGGGTAAAACCCAAAACCCTGTAGAGACGTAGCACTGCTACGTCTCTACGTGTATTTAATAATAATAAAATCTGCTGTAACGAGTCTTTTTACTAGATTGGAGAGTCTTTTTACTAGATTGGAGAGTCTTTGATACTGATTGGAGAGTCTTTTTACTAGATTGGAGAGTCTTTGATACTGATTGGAGAGTCTTTTTACTAGATTGGAGAGTCTTTGATACTG